>JAFSLR010000378.1 GCA_017448375.1 Synergistaceae bacterium
GCTCAAGTCTCCCCCTGTGCTTGCCCTGAGATATTCACCGAATGAGGACACAGCCGTATCAAATGCCGCGTCATATTCATCCGCCGAAGTCATGTTAATGCTGAAGTTCTCCGTGCTGCCTCTGAGGAGTTCCAATACCCTGTCGCCAACGTCATCCTGCCGGGCAATCATAACGTGATTGTGAGTGCCGAGTCCCGTGAATGATGTTACGGCGTTTGAGGGGAATCTGTACTTTGCGCTTGTCTCTGACACAACGAGATCATAATCATCATCGCCGAATAACGCACCGAGTAATTCCTTGAAGCGTACATCGTCAGACAAGGAACTAAGCACGCCGCTTATGAGAGCAAGTTTTGATGAAGTGAGCTGACTAACGAGCTGTTCGGGGAGCCAGTCAATTTGGCTGAGGCTCTTTATGTCGCCCGCTACAATATAGTCAAAAAGTTTGTTGAATTTCTCATTGTCCGACTTTACTTTGCCGTAAATCGAATGGAACGGGATTCCGGGATAACCAAGCTCCGCGATATATGAGCTTCCTAACGAAAAATCCTGCATTGCCTCGTCAGCATCATACCGGCTCATTGCAAATGCCTTGATGAGATTGTAGGCGATGTTTTCCCAGAATGATTTACCCTTCCAGTTCTGCCACGATGACGGGAGGCTCGAAAAATTCCCCGCAAGGTATGACCCTATAGGTGTTCCGAGATTGGGAGAAGCGATTGTTACGACTCTGCGAACTGTTCCGAGTCCGTAAGAGTTGGCTGTCTTGTTGCCCGTGTCAATGTCATTCCGCAAATACTGACGCGCCATCAATCCGCCTGTGCTGTGCGTAACGAGATCGACTCTTGTCGCGGCGATTCCGTCGGCGTTAAGTTTGTTGAGAGTGTCTGAGATAAGCTGTGCGAGTCCGTTTGTGTTGCTTGAGATTAAAGCCTTCGGGGATTTCGTGCCGTCATAGTTCCAGCTTGCTACGGTTAATCCTGCGTTTTCGAGCTTTCGCCATACACCTGTATTTTTGCCTGTAGCATAGCCGAACATCCTCTCATTGTCCCCGAATGCGCCGTGAATAAGCACTACCGGGGCGGCCTGAAGCGTGAGATTGAGAGTCTCTGTTGTCGCTGCGCCTCCGTCTGAGGGTGCGAATGTCGCTGTTACGGTGAAACTTCCGCGCGGGTAAGTGATGATTTCCGGCCATGCTTCTGGGGCAACGAATACCGCTGAGACCTGATAGCCGTTTGACGTGCTTACGGTGCTGACTGGAGCGGTGATTTCCTGCCTGTTCGCGAAGAGTTCGAGCCTTGAGCCTGAAATTACAGGTGATACGCTGAAGGTAACGTTTCCGGGCTTTGATGACTTGTAGCGGAGAATGAGCCGTGAGTTTCCGTCAGCAACGAGTCCCGTCTTGCCGTAATCCCGTGAGCTTAGGCCGGAAATAGCTTCCTCCGTTATGGCCTGACCGCTTTTGGCGAGATACGCACTGTCTGAAACGCTGTAGATGATTCTTCCTGCTGTCTGTCCTCGTTCGAGTGCCGAAAACTCAGCGTGCGCCGGGATTGCAAGCAGTGAAAGAATACATGCCAACCATAAAATTTTTCGCATTATTTGTACCTCTCTTTTTGAAAAATTACGCAGATTATACACCGTGAGTTTACATAGAAAAAGACCCGCAGTTTTCGTGCGAGTCCAAATCGATCAGGTTGTTTATTGTGTTAGAGTTAGGTTTGTTGTGCTGTCAATGTAACTTGACTGTTGTTTTACGAAGCCGGTGAACAGATTCGAACTGTTGACCTGCGCATTACGAGTGCGCTGCTCTACCTCTGAGCCACACCGGCCTGTATCACAGCGCAATATTCTATCAGCTCATTCTCTTTCTTGCAAGCATTAACACAATAACAGCTCCCGAAAGCCCAAGCGATAACGTTCCGCAGCCCCCTGAAGACCCGACGTTATTCTGGAGTACAGGCTCTGAGTATTCCTTCGTGTTGTAGTCGAGATAGTCATCGTAGTCGCGTCCCTCAGTACCTACAGCAGCAAGAGTGTCAAAATCAGTTTCAGCAAATCTCATCGAGGCGTAAACATCAAGCTCATCGCCAATCAATATGCACTGCCGAATCTGGTATGCCGTCGCCGTACTCGGAAGGTATGACGCAAGAAGTGCCGCCGTTCCCGCAACATGAGGAGCTGCCATTGAAGTGCCCTGCGCGGCTCTCAGGCTCACTCCGTCATCCTTGATGTAGCCTGACGCGCTCTGTAACCACGTGCTGAGAATGTCAACGCCCGGTGCGCCGATGTCAGCTCCGTCATTGCTGAATGTCGCTCTGTGAGTGTAGCCCAATGTACGGTCAAGTGCTGAGACTGAGATCATGTTGTCGAGTCCCTTGAATGACGCGGGATATTCGTAGTATCCTGCCCCGGGAACCATATCGCCGTGTCCGTATTTGCTGGGCTGGCCGACAGTTTCCTGATTGTTTCCGGCTGCCACGACTATTACGGCCTGATTCGTGTCATCAAGAATCTTGAACGCCCTCCACAATGGAAGCCCTACAAGGTTATCGTGAGTCGGCTCAAGTTTGAGGTATGTTTCAAGCGAGAGATTTACGGCTCTTACGTTTATTCCGCGATTCACAATAAGGTCCGTAACGTAATTCACGGCGTTAATCACTGTGCTTAGAGTTCCGTTTCCAGAATTATCGAGGGCTTTCACGGCTATGAGTTTCGCATTCCAGTTGAGTCCGGCGACACCGAGTGAGTTGTTCCCGACCGCGCCTATCGTACCCGCAACGTGCGTACCGTGCCCGTAATCGTCCCTTCCGTTGCTAGCAGTTCCGCCTACGGTGTTGTATGAAAGCTCA
>JAFSLR010000002.1 GCA_017448375.1 Synergistaceae bacterium
ATTTCGAGGATACCTGATGATGATTCAACGCTCAAAATATTTCACTCTCCTTTATGTTTTGCGAATCAATTTTATGTTATTAGGGCTAATAGTCAATTTCTGCGGTTGATTATCGCTGACCTATAAAATATAATGCACACTCAGTGTAAAAGGGAGATGGTACGTTATGAATTTATCACATGACATTGAAAGGTACATATTAAACCTTCTTAACGGTGAAGAGGAAAATTTTGTCAGCCTCAGAAGGAAAGATCTTGCCGAAATGTTTGAGTGCGTTCCGAGCCAGATTAATTATGTCCTGAGAAGCAGATTTACTCCTGAGCAGGGCTATTTGATTGAGAGCAGGAGAGGCGAACACGGTTACATAAAAATATTCCGCATAACTTGCGAGAGTACAGAAGAGAAAATCTCCCACATCAATGACATAATAGGCGATTCAATTTCACTCGGTGAAGCGCGGAGATTACTTGAGGCGTTGCAGGACAGGGAATTAATCACGGGAAGAGAGAGACTGATTATTGAGGTTGCACTGCGTCATATCACAGGTTCAGGGCGTTACGAGAATCCGCAAGAGATTGCCGACTTACTGCGGAATATGCTCTGCGGGATAATGGGATAAAAGGAAGAAGGGAAAAATTTATGTGGCAGTTTTACACGGAAAGGGCAAAAAGAGTCGTTCAGCTTGCACATCAGGAAGCCTCTAATATGGGTCATACAATGGTAGAGCCTGAACACCTCCTTATAGGATTGTTATCGGAAGGCGGCGGAACAGCTTGCCAGGCACTTGCGGAGTTAGGAGTTGACCCGGAGAATTTAGCGGCACACATTCGGGATTTGGTCGGAAAATCGCAGGACATTTTAGCGAAACCAGTCGATCTCCCTATGAGCCAGAGAATGAAACGCGCTATGGATCTTGCTATGGCTAAAGCTCGTGAGATGGGCGTTAATTATGTTGACACTGAACATATATTGCTTGGGATTCTCGCTGATGATTCGGGATTAGCGGTTCAGCAGTTCAGGATAATGGGATTAACTCCGTCAGCCGTCCAGAAACAAGTCAACGAAATTCTCGCAAACAACGCAGGAAACGGAAATAATAAATCATCATCATCAAATTCGGATTCAAATTCTAAGCGCAAAGTAAAAGTAAAGACACCTACACTTGACCATTTAGGAATTGACCTGACCGAACGCGCCAAGAACGGAGAACTTGACCCCGTTATAGGACGTGAGAAAGAAATACGGCGTTTAATGCAAGTCTTGTGCAGGCGGACGAAAAGCAATCCCGTTTTAATTGGCGACCCCGGAGTCGGAAAGACAGCTGTTGTTGAAGGATTAGCACGACAGATAGCTTCAGGTACAGTCCCCGATCCTTTGAGGGAGAAACGAATCATTCAGCTCAATATGGGGACTCTTGTTGCCGGAACGAAATATCGCGGTGAATTTGAAGAGAGATTACGCCGTATCGTCAAGGAATTAACCGACAGCAAAGGCGATGTTATTCTGTTTGTTGACGAAGTTCATACGATAATCGGCGCGGGTAACGCTGAAGGTTCAACGGACGCAGCAAACATTCTCAAGCCTGAACTTTCACGGGGAGTCTTCCAGCTCATCGGGGCAACGACTCAGGACGAGTACCGAAAGTATGTCGAAAAGGACGCGGCATTAGAGCGGAGATTTCAGCCCGTGCAGGTTGACGAGCCGCCTATTGATGACGCTGTGAAGATTCTTCAGGGACTCAAGGACAGGTACGAGAATCACCACAACGTAATGTACACTGAGGACGCAATAAACGCCGCCGCTAATCTTGCCTCACGCTACATTCAGGACAGATTTTTGCCCGACAAGGGTATAGATTTGATTGACGAGGCTGGAGCAAGGACTCGGCTTTTAGGGCTTGAGCCTCCCGAATATATTCACGAGATTGAACGAAGGCTTGAAGATGTCCAGCGCAAGAAGGAAGAAGCTGTTTTGTCCGAACAGTACGAGCTTGCAACGGAATTACGCGACAAGGAACGCCGAATCTCAGATGAGCTTGACCGCGCGAAAATCGAATGGCAGAGAAACCGCCGGACTGTCAAGCACAGAATCACAGCCGAAGACATAGCAACAGTTGTGGCCGAACAAACCGGGATTCCCGTCAAGCAATTAACGGAGGCCGAAACATCACGACTTCTGAAAATGGAAGATGAAATCTCAAAACGCTTAATCGGTCAGGACGAAGCAGTAAGTGCGGTATCACGTGCGATTCGTCGTGCGAGAACTGGACTCAGAGACCCTAGACGGCCTATAGGGAGTTTCCTCTTCATGGGGCCTACTGGTGTCGGAAAAACGGAATTAGCGAGGTGCTTGGCGCGATTCATGTTCGGGCGAGATGATGCGATGATACGAATCGACATGAGCGAGTTTATGGAACGTCATGAGGTCTCGAAACTCGTCGGCGCACCCCCCGGTTATGTCGGCCATGAATCCGGCGGTAAACTCACGGAAGCAGTGAGGCGGAAACCTTACAGCGTTGTGTTGTTTGACGAAATAGAGAAGGCTCACCCCGATGTATTCAACATATTATTGCAGGTACTTGATGACGGTAAACTGACTGACGGTCAGGGGAGAAAGGTAGATTTCCGAAACACCGTAATCATCATGACAAGCAATGTCGGCGCAAAGGAAGCTCAAGAGGGAAAAACTGTAGGCTTCGGAATGAGCGCGGAGTCTCAGACAGAAAGAGACTGGGAACGCAAAAAGTCAATCATACTTGAGGAAGCAAATAAACTTTTCCGTCCTGAGTTCCTCAACCGTATTGATGAAATGGCGGTATTCAAACCGTTGTCGCGTGATAATCTGCTGAAGATTATTGACACTATGCTTGATGAATTGTCGGTGAGGCTTGACACTAAGGGAGTCAAAATCTGCGTTGCTGATGACGTGAAAGCGAAGATTCTTGAGAAGGGTTACAAGCCCAAATACGGTGCACGGCCTTTAAGGAGGGCTATACAGTCAATGCTTGAGGATAAGTTGTCGGACTTCATGCTCTCAGGGAACGTCCCCGAAGGAGACTCGACAATCAGCGTAAACCTTGAGGGTGAAGAGCTGAAATGCGCGTTACAGGAAGCGTAACAGGATAATAGAAAGTCCCCGCCGATGACGGTAACAAAAGCGGGGATTTTTGTGCGTTATTTCTTCCCGGCAAAAAGGCACTTCATTGAAGCGATCGTGATATTCTCAACGACTTTCATCACTGGCCCGCCCTGATACTCACGGTATATGCTGTAGTTCACCGCTGCAATGTAATCACCGTTGGGATTATCCGTCCCGTAGAGTCTCGGTTCGCTTACGGTGTAAAGGTACGTAACATCGTGAGCCGGAATAATCTCTGTCTTCTCTTCGGGGATTCTTATCGTCTCAATGAGTCGCCCGTGCCTGTCGCGCTTTTCGATTTCGCGGTACTCGGTGTA
>JAFSLR010000379.1 GCA_017448375.1 Synergistaceae bacterium
GATAAGCCGACAATCACGGAATTAGTTGACTACGAACAGCCCGCATGTGATTTATGAGGAGTAATGATGAAGAGAATCTCAATCAACAGTGAAATTTTCAGAACGATTACCGAACATGCCATGAATGAACTGCCTGATGAAGCGTGCGGCCTCATAGCAGGAAAAGAGGAAGGAGATGTGCGGACGGTCGAGAAAGTCTACATTCTCACGAATCTGGATCATTCATCTGAGCATTTTTCGATTTCCCCGCAAGAACAGCTCGAAGCCGTCAAGGACATACGCGCCAATGGTCTTAAGCTGCTGGGAAACTGGCATTCACACCCTGCATCTCCTTCAAGACCTTCCGCTGAAGATATACGCCTAGCATTCGACAAGAACATGAGCTACTTAATTCTTTCGCTCATGGACAAGAATAAACCTGTGCTTAACTCCTTTCACATTGAGAACGGTGCTTTTGCGCGGGAAGAAATAGAGATAACAGAGGAGTGAAATTTATGGCTGAAATAGATTACTCAACATTGAAGAAAGGCGGCTTCATGCGCCAGAGACAGAAAGGGTTTTTCTCGCTGAGACTGGGAGTTGTCGGAGGGCAGGTAACTTCAGAGCAGCTCAACGCGGTAATGAAGGTGGCGGATACCTACGGCAAGGGATATATTCACCTTACGTCACGGCAGGGGATAGAGATTCCGTTCATCAACATCAAGGACATAGACGCGGTAAAATCAGCACTTGCTGAAGGCGGAATCGCTCCGGGCGTTTGCGGGCCTCGTGTCAGGACAGTAACAGCCTGTCAGGGTAATAAGGTCTGTCCTAATGCCTGCATTGACACAGAAGATATGGCTCAGGAACTCAGCACAAGATATTTCGGGCGCGAACTCCCGCATAAATTCAAACTCGGAGTAACGGGCTGTCAGAATAACTGTCTCAAGGCTGAGGAGAACGATCTCGGCATTAAGGGCGGCCTTGCAGTGAAATGGGTTGAGGAACGCTGTATCTCCTGCGGTGTATGTGAGAAAACTTGCAGAAGCGGCGCAATAGAAATGTCTGACGGGAAAATCAGCATAGATTATGAGAAGTGCAATAACTGCGGACGTTGCGCTTTTACCTGCCCGGCAGACGCTTACGATACAACAGAGGGATACTTTGTGTACTTTGGCGGCCTCTTCGGAAACACGATCAACAAAGGTACTCCGTTAGTACCATTCATCACTGACCAGGCAACTGTACTGAGAGTCTGTGATGCCGCCATTGCGTTTTTCAGAGACAACGCCAGAGCTGGAGAACGCTTCAAGTTTACGATAGACAGAGTCGGTATAGAGGCATTGAGAGCGAAGATAATGGAGGCTTGCAATGTCTGATGTAGAGATTAGCGTTGACAGCGAAGTTGATATTACTGATGTAGTTTGCCCCGTAACATTCGTTAAAGCTCTGGCCGCTCTTGAGGAGCTTAAAGCAGGGCAGGTACTCAGTATAAGAATGAACGGCGGCGAACCTGTGCAGAACGTTCCGAGAAGCGTTAAAGATGACGGCCATCAGATATTGAAGTTAATTCCCAATGAAGATGGAACATACAGCTTATTCGTCAGAAAAATTGATTAATGATTCAGGACGGAAACTCGACAGAAAATTAACTCTGTTGAACGTTTGGTCTATGGCGTTCGGCTGTATTATAGGCTTCGGAGCGTTCATGATGCCGGGTACAGTGTTTCTCAAGCGTGCAGGGACTTTAGGGACATTGATAGCAATGCAGCTTGGAGCATTTGTGATGCTGATAATTTCCTACAGCTATGGGCATATGATAAAGATGTTTCCTGTTGCCGGAGGTGAATTTGTCTTCGCAAAACTTACTTTCGGGAAAAAACACGGCTTCTTGTGCGCGTGGTTTTTGGGCATGAGCTATTTATCCCTTGTGCCTGTGAACGCAAATGCGATTGCGGTATTGTTACGGGTATTATTCGGAGGCAGCTTTCAAGTCAAATTTTTGTACAATATAGCCGGAGATAATATCTTTCTCGGAGAACTAATGATAGCCCTGACAGCAATAATATTCTTTGCCGTAATAAATTTCTTCAACATCAAAGTGAGCGGCATCATTCAGACGGCACTTGTACTCTTTCTGCTCTTGGGAGTAATGATCTTGCTTTTTGCCGCGCTCTTAAGTCCATTGACCAGTGCTTCGAACTTAATGCCGATGTTTCATCCTGTTGAACACGACAATTCAGTATACCGCGATATTCTGCAAGTGCTTTCAGTAAGTGCTATAGCACCATGGGCGTTTGTTGGTTTTGATACCATTCCGCAACTATCAGAGGAATCGAATTTCAGCACAGATAAAGTAAAAGTTTTGATGGACACCAGTATATTGTGCGGGTGTTTCGTGTATATATCCCTAACGCTAATCGCAGCCTCGTATGTTCCTGATTCATATGCTGACTGGGCTGAATACATTGACGACCTCAAAAACATACACGGCATTAAGTCTACCCCATTAATTTTTGCGTCCTACAAAATGATGGGGAAAACAGGACTTTTCATTGTCGGAATATCAGCATTATGCGCGATGCTCACGGGGATATTAGGGTTCTACACAGCAACGAGCCGACTTTTGTATTCATTGGCACGAGAAAAGATGATACCTGATTGGTTCGGAAAGCTCAACAAATATCATGCTCCGATGAA
>JAFSLR010000380.1 GCA_017448375.1 Synergistaceae bacterium
TGCGGTGATGAAGTCTCAGCGGGTATGAAGTTTGCTGACGCTCAGATATTCTCGCGGTCAATCGCCAATGAGCCGGGCTGTTCCGTATGTCCGTCAACAATGGCCGAAAAAGCACAGGCATTAGCGGAGGAATACGGACTTGAGTGCGATGTTTGGGACGAAAAGAGACTCTCTGATGAGAGAATGGGCGCATTGCTCGCGGTCGGAAGCGGCTCAAAGAATCCCCCCCGACTGATTCACCTCACCTATAAGCCTAAGAATACACCGTCAAAGAAAGTTGCGATTGTCGGAAAAGGAATCACATTCGACAGCGGAGGACTCAACATTAAGCCCGATAATTTCATGCTAACGATGAAGGGCGACAAAACAGGGGCTTGCAACGTTCTCGGAATAATGAAGGGTGTTGCTGAACTCGGACTCGGTGTTGAGGTTCACGGGTTCATGTCATGCGCTGAGAATATGCCTTCAGGGAGTGCGTACCGTCCTGATGACATAATAACCGCGCGTAACGGAAAAACTATTGAGATCAATAACACTGACGCTGAAGGAAGGCTCGTGCTTGCTGACGCTCTGTGTGTGGCGAGCGAGGTTAAGCCCGATGTGATTATCGACATGGCCACATTGACGGGTGCGTGTATGGTTGCGTTAGGGAAGTACAGAGCCGGACTCTTCGCGAATGATGACGGACTCGCAGGGAAGATTCTCGACGCTTCATCGAATGAGGGTGAGCCTTTATGGAGGTTGCCGCTTGATGACGAGCATATATCGGAGTCGCTGAAGTCGCCTTTTGCGGATTTGGTGAACGCCGGAGGGAGATACGGCGGTGCGATATTTGCGGCGTTGTTCCTGAAGGAATTTGTCGGGGAAAATATTTCGTGGGCTCATATGGATATTGCCGGAGTTGATTTCTGCGACAAGGAATACGGGATATATAATAAGGGTGCGACGGCTTTCGGGGTTCGGACATGCCTTGAGTATCTCATGAGACTGTAATTCGGAGGGTGAGACATGGCCAATATAGCACTGCTTACAGCGGGCGGTTCAGGCAGCCGAATGCACCAAGATATACCCAAACAGTTTATTATGGTTGATGAACGTCCTGTAATTATTTACACGCTTGAAGTATTCCAGAAACACCCGGAAATTGACGCGATATGTGTTGCGTGTCTTGACGGCTGGCAGAATGTACTTCAGGCATATGCAAATCAATTCAACATAACGAAGCTGAAACATATAGTTCCCGGCGGTGCTACAGGAATGGAGTCAATCAGGAACGGATTATTTGAGCTTGAAAAGCAATATTCCCCCGATGATATTGTTGTAATTCATGACGGTAACAGGCCGATGCTTTCTCCTGAGATAATCTCTGACAATTTACGTGTGGCACGCAAAAACGGGAATGCAATAGCCGCTATACCATGTGCAGAAGTCATACTTGAGACTGATGACGGGATAGAATCATCAAAGAGCTACAAGCGTGAAACACTCAGAAGGACTCAGACTCCGCATTCATTCAGGATAAGTGATATATGCGATCTTCACCGAAGGGCAGAAAAGGCCGGAATAACAAATTCTGCTGCATCATGTGAACTTGCGCTTGAACTTGGCGAAAAAGTTTACTTCTCTTCAGGCTCGGAGAAAAATATAAAGCTCACTACGCTTGATGACATTGACATATTCAAGGCACTTCTGAAAACGGAGCGTGCTTCATGGCTAAAATGAAAAATATTTACTCCGGGGGCTTGTGGCTGTCTGACATTGACGCGGTAATATCATCACTCCCGGAGCTTAATACGCTTTCGGGAAAATCCGTACTCATTACGGGTGCTGGCGGTCTCATATGCTCAACAGTTGCTGACGTTCTCATACGCTGGAACGAGTCCCATAACAGCAGGGATCATATCAGAGTCATAGCAGCAGGAAGAAACCGTGCGAAAATTACCGGGCGTTTCGGGGAATTTTCCGAAAGGGATTACTTCACGTTCACTGAGTATGACGCAGAAAGGGCAGAATTTACCGGCTTAACTGCTGATTACGTCATTCACGGGGCTGGGAACGCTCACCCTTCGGCCATGTCAGCAGAACCAGTTGAAACAATGCTCGCGAACCTCAACGGAATTAACGCTATACTGAAATCATCAGGGCATAACGTGAAGCGAGTACTCTACATTTCAAGCAGTGAAGTTTACGGCAAAAGAGCAGAGAATAACACAGCACCTTTCACGGAAAATGATTACGGATATGTTGACATTCTGAATCCGAGAAGCTGTTACCCGATTGCGAAAAGGGCAGCCGAGACTTTATGCGCCTGTTACGCCTCAGAGTATGGAGTCGATTCCGTAATAGTGAGGCCGGGACATGTTTACGGGGCTTCAGCGTCAGAGAATGACAGCAGGGTATCTTCTGCGTTCGCATATCTTGCGGCAAGACGGGAGAACATCATCATGAAGTCTGACGGCCTCCAATTACGGAGCTGGTGCTACTCTCCTGACTGCGCCGGGGCAATACTCAAAGTGCTATTGAGCGGGGAAAACTCAAACGCCTATAACATACCCGGCGAAATCATGACGATACGCGAAATGTCAGAAACTCTTGCGAGATTCGGAGGGGTGAAAGTGATTCGCGAAGGTGCTTCCGAGAATGAGCAGAAATCTTTTAACCCTATGAATAATTCATCTGTTGACGGGGCTAAACTTGAGGCTCTCGGCTGGAAGAATATTTTTGACGCTCAAACAGGACTCTCACATACAGTAGAAATTCTCAGGGAACAGATATAGCCCCCTCACCGCAAAGGCAAGGGGGACAAAGATTTACAGCAGCGCAGGAATGATTCTCGTGTTCACAAAATCAATAATCGTTCCTCCGAATATACCCGTCATCACCGCACCAGTAGCCAGCAAAAGCA
>JAFSLR010000381.1 GCA_017448375.1 Synergistaceae bacterium
CTTCCTGAGTCAGTTTTCCGTGTCCGAATAGAAACATGAAACGGCCCGGCGTATGGGTCTCTTCCATGCTTTATGGCATTCTCAACGATTGGCTGAAGGGTCAGCGGAGGCACCCGGAAAGATGTATGCGGTGTATCATAATCAACAAACAAGCCGTCCTCATATTGTGCCTGTTCTACTGCAAGATACGCTTGCGTGTGTTCAAGTTCAGACGAAAACGGAATAGGCTCGGCACTCGCTATAGCCGTAAAGTTCTTGCGCAGGTATGTCGTGAAATCCATTATAACCTGACGGGCTAACTTGGGATTCTGATTGCACAGACAATAAATACTCGTCATCGTGTTATAGATGAAATGAGGACGCATTTGCAGCACCATGATGTTAGCACGCTGATTTGCGATTTCACGCTGATGATTCAAATCGTGCGTAATCTGATCGGACAAAATCAGGCCGTACATAGACAGTGCAGAGATAACATAACCTATGTCAATAAGCGGAAATACCTCGAAAAAAAGCTGTACAAAAAATGCAGCCGTTGTCGGCACTATTGAAGCCAGAAAGCTAAGGAAGATTTTACGTGAAATACGCTTTCGGAATCGTATCACACCTGCAAGATTTAACAGCATTATCACAATTAACGGCAGAACCGCAAGCTGATACCCGACTCCGCGATACCACCGCCCGTTCGGCATAACATAGAGGAAAAATTCGGTGAACGGAGTAATCGCAAGATGGACAAAATGTACTCCCAACATGCAAAGCACGCTATAAAGGAGCTTGCTTGAACGCATATTTTCTCCGCAGCAGTGCAGAAGATAAACCGTAAGCATAGGCAAAGGCAGTGCAAGTAACATGGAGTCCAGAATCACTACGAAATACATTGCAGGGATTGAGACGGGATAATAGTAGAAAATCACTTCCGCAGAGCCGAAAAGACAGCACATCATAAGGACGAAAAAATAGCTCAGGAAGAAGCGTTTGCTCCAGCGGTCAATACCGGGCATTATAGCGGTGAACCACAGACCCAGCGTACTTAACACCAGAGCAACACCGCCAATGAAGAAATAGAAAATATCAACCCAGTTGTTCACTCGTCAGCACCCCCCATCAAGAACGGATAACGTAACTTCTTCAGCTGCTCCCTTACGCCTTCAGGGGTTAAAGGTTTGAGAATGAATCCGCTTGCTTCTGTCTTCCATGCGTCAAGAGAGTAATCAGCATAGGCTGTCAGAAACACTACGTTTGTTGTAGGATTTATTTCGCGTAATGTCCGGCATAAATCGAGTCCGCTGCTTTTTCCCATCTCAATATCAAGAACAGCAAGCTCAACACGATTCATTTTTGCGTATTCGATAGCTTCAAGCGGCCAGATAAAACCCGTAATTGTTGCATACGGCATAACTTCCTCAAGGACAGAAAGACAATCAGAGAGTATTACCTTGCTGTCGTCAACCATAATAACGTGGGGATTTTCCTCGCTCCTAGCCACAAGCTGAAGAAGAGTGTTGATGTTCACGCCAAGACATCGGGAAAGCCGCAGAAGCATTGCTGCGTCAGGCAAACGAGTACCGTTTTCCCAGCGGGCTACTGTGGAATGATTGACGAACATTTGAGCACCGAGCTGTCTTTGTGTAAGTCCCTTTTGCTCTCTCAGCTTACGCAGGTTTTCAGCGAATAAAACATTCACAAAATAATTCCTCCATTTAATTATGAGTTAATGACTAGAATAATCCTGCACGGCTGGCAAGACAAGAGAACTGGTTTGACAATCTGGAACACTCAAGATTTGTAAGCCTCACGGGTGAAGCTGTCGTAAAAGATGACGGGATATAAGCCCCTTTAGGGTTGCCAATAACATATCCCCAAGTTAGGGGAGAACATTATAAGGGTCAGAAGGGTAAAAATTAATAGTTACGGTTTTTCTTGCAGTCGTGATAAATCCTCATTACCGCCTCAACGAGCTTGTAGACATCAGGTTTCAAGACGTGAGTTATCTTGAGTTTTTCTGCACGGTCTAGAAGCTCTTTGACCATTATCGACGAGAACAATATCACCGGCATATTCTCAGTACGTGAATCAGCCCTCAACGTTTCAACCAAGCTCAACCCGTCAAGCAGAGGCATTTCAATATCCGACACAAGGAGGTCGAAATTTTCCCCCTGGTCAAGCAATAATTTCCTTGCCTCAACGCCATCTTTCACTGGGTATATGCTCGTGAAGCCCGATTGTTTCAGGACATCGCACGTTTGCTGTCTCAATAACGGCGAGTCATCAGCAACCAGAATATGGAAGTCCTCAACATGGCCGATTTGGCGGTGAAACGTCTCGAGTTTGCTCTGGTCGAACATGTGTTCAGCAACCGCCGGAGCCGTCTCCTGAATTATGGCCTCGTAGTCAAGAAGGAGTATATTCCTCTCATCACGCTTAATGATGTAGAGCACCCATTTCAACGAAACGCCGCGCATTTTGGAGCTGTCTAAATCCTCAGCATTAACTTGGCGTATCCTTTCTACACCGTCAACAAGAAATCCCAATTTTATGTCGTTGAACTCTACGACCATAACTTTGGTGTTAGCCATAGGGACGGTTGAATTAATCCCCAAGAATATGCGCAAATCAATCAAGGGCAGAAGTGCATCACGCAATGTAGTAATCCCGACGAAAGCGGGAGTTTTAGTCGGTACTGGACGGCACCCTGTCCAGCGCAGAATTTCACGGGTCTTGTTCACGTTTATCGCAAAGGCATCTTTACCCAGTGTGAATACTACGACTTCCCATTTCTTGCTTGCAGCTTCTACATTACGTTTCTCTTCCATTTTTTGAAATTTCCTCCTTCTTTCTGAACATTTAAGATTATAGCTTATATTTTGGATTATAATTAGCATATTGTTTTTTCATTCCATTAAGAAAGGATTGTTACATCTTGCGGAAATTTTTATCTCTCTTCATCGTATTGGTGTTAATGCTTACGTCCTCACAGGCATTCCCGGCTTCACGCCCTCAAATGCCCAGAGGAGTAAAGAGCTTTTCACCTACAGGAACAGTTCAGGAAAACGTTTCCTTCAGGGTAGTATTCACATCCCCAATGGTTACACGCAACCAAACAGGGAAGTCAATCACCCCCGAAAATCCACTTTTCCCGTTCACAGTAAATCCTCCGTTACAGCTAGAGGGAAAATGGCAGAGTGATAAAATCTTCATCGCTAACCTAATTTCACCCCTAAGAAATGCCACTACCTACACAGCTTCACTGAAGGACGATTTACGAGACAGGCGCGGAAACTCATTAGAGGGTGTTTTCAGGTTTAACACTGAGGGACTTTCGCCGACCGACATTAAAGCCTCAATGAGCAGGGACGGTAACGCTTACTTCACGCTAACGTTTAACATGAAGGTTGACCCGGCAAGGCTCAAAGGTTTTATGAGGATACTTAATTCCGAAGGCAAAGAAATGTCATACTCAATTAACGGCGCACTTCCTTCAAGGACGATAAGAGCCTCAGTCCCTGTCAAGAAATTACCCTCAAGGCAGAAATTCACCGTTCAAATCTCAGCTGGTCTCAAAGCTGGTGAAGGTGATTTAGGGATTGAACGCGACATCAATCAAGCCGTAATACTTGACCCTGTTTTAATCGTTCAGGAACTCAAGCCGGAAGGTGAAAACGTAATACGTGCTAACCTGAATTTCGGCGTTGACCCCCAGACAGTCAGGAATTTCATCAACATTGAACCGCCTGTCAGCAATCCTTCGTTTGAATCGGGCTGGAGTGATGAAATCCTCAGAATACGCACAGATGACTTCAAGCCGCGTTCACGTTTTGTGATAACATTC
>JAFSLR010000382.1 GCA_017448375.1 Synergistaceae bacterium
AAACTCCCCGTACCTTTTGACACGAATCTTGAGGAAGGCGGCTCATATGAGGAACTCAAAGCCAAATACGGCACTCTTCCTTCAGCGTTCAAATCATTCGCACCGATTCTTATTCCGTTAATCTTAATCGCGTTCAGCTCATTCATCAGCTACCCTTCAACACTCGCTAAAATCGGCGGTAAAGAGTCAATGCTCTACATCGTTTCATCATTCTTGGGGAATCCCGTTATAGCGTTGTCGATTGGCGTAATATTGTGCTTCTTCCTCGCTCCTTTCACTGAGGAAGTAACAAACGGCTGGATAGGCGCAGGCGTTAAGGACGGTGCTAACATCATCATGATTACGGCGGCAGGCGGCGGACTCGGTGCAGTTATCGCGGCTTCAGGTGTCGGGAAATATATCGGCGAGGCTTTATCGTCCTACAATTTCGGGATATTCCTTCCGTTTATCATTGCGGCGGCTCTCAAGACTGCTCAAGGCTCGTCAACCGTAGCAATCGTAACAACTGCACAGATTATCGCGCCCATGTTAGCGTCATTGGGACTCGGTTCGCCTATGGGTGGAGTGCTGGCGACTCTCGCAATCGGTTCGGGTGCAATGGTCGTTTCACACGCTAACGACTCGTATTTCTGGGTTGTAACTCAGTTCTCCGATATGGATCTCAACACTGCGTACAAGGCTCAGACAATGGCAACATTGATTCAGGGTGTCGTTGCTGTGCTTGCTATTTACGGAATCTCAACGTTCATGCTGTAACACTTGACATTACATGATAAAACAGTAAAATACTTTCTTGTAACAATTTAGATTACAGGAGGATAATTACAGACATGAAAATAGCAGTAGTGTGTGCGAACGGCAAGGCAGGAAAGCTCATAGTTGACGAGGCAGTGAGTCGCGGCCATGATGTTACGGCAGTAGTTCGCGGCGAAAACAAAACCAAAGCACCCCATGTATTTATCAGGGACGTACTCGACATTACAGCCGATGACCTGAAGGGCTTTGATGTTGTTGTTGACGCTTTCGGGGCGTGGACACCTGACACATTCCCAATGCACAGCACAACACTGAAGGCACTTTGCGATGCTCTTTCGGGAACAGCAACAAGGCTCCTCATTGTGGGCGGAGCAGGAAGCCTTTACACTAACCATGAACATACGCAGACGCTTTCAGAGGCTCCGAATTTCCCGGACTCCTTCAAGCCCTTAGCAAAGGCAATGGCAAAAGCTCTCGGTGAATTACGTGCAAGGAAAGATGTTAAATGGACATACGTTAGTCCGGCGGCAGATTTTCAGGCAGACGGCGCGAAAACAGGCAGGTACATTCTTGCAGGCGAAGAGTTCACCGTAAACAGCAAGGGTGAAAGCGTCATAAGCTATTCGGATTACGCAGCTGCTATGATTGACGAGGCGGAGAAGGGCAATCACATTCAGCAGAGAATCTCGGTGCTTCAGAAATAATATACACCGCTAATTTGTAGTATCATTCAGGCAGACTTTCGGTTTCATGGCCGGGAGTCTGCTATTTTTTTCGGGGGGTCTTGACTTGCAGATTTCGGAGAGATTCACGATTGCAGTTCATATTCTGGCATGTGTGAGATATTTTGAGGGGCTTCAGCCAATTACAAGCGAAATTCTCTCAAGCAGTATAGGTGTTAATGCAGTGATAGTACGGCGCATACTCTTGCAGCTCAAAAAGGCCGGAATACTCAGCATAACAAAAGGCCGTGCAGGAATATCACTAGCCAAACCAGCTGAAGATATTACACTCTATGACGTTTACACGGCTGTTGAGGCTGTAGGAGGCGGGGGGCTTTTTCGTTTTCACGGCAACCCAAATCCTGACTGCCCGGTAGGAGGAAAGATTCACATTGCGCTTGACGGGAGTCTCAGGGATATTCAGACAGCTTTCGAGGCCAGAATGAAAGAAATCAAAATAAGCGACATCACAGCGGCAATATGATTCTTGTATGCTAATATTAGAATAATTTACCCATCACATGAAAGAAGATGACTTTGACATGAACATACCAAAAAATATTTTCCGTGAGTATGACATTCGCGGGAATGCGGACAAAGAATTGACTGACGAAACAGTAAAGGCTATCGGCCGTGCTTATGCGTCGTGGCTTATACGTGCGGGCGTAACTTCAGGCGTAACTATCGGGGGCGACGCAAGACTCTCGACTCCCAGAATCAAATCGGCCATGATTGATGGAATATTATCGGCCGGACTTGATGTCGTTGATGTCGGACTCGTTACAACACCAATGCTTTACTGGAGCATGATACGCTTCAACTTTGACGGCGGAGTAATGGTTACGGGCTCGCACAATCCCCCCGAAATGAACGGGCTTAAACTCTGCTTTGAGCGCGGGACTCTCTGGGGAAGCGAGGTAATGAACATTCACACAATCGCAGAATCAGGGAATTTCGAGTCTGGAAACGGGAAATTAACTAACGCAAAAATTGATGATGAGTATCTGAATATGCTTGTCTCAAAATTCGATCTCCCATTCACAAAAAGATTCAAAGTTGTCTGTGACTCAGGAAACGGGGCAGCAGGTTTAACCGCAAGAAAATTCTTCGAGATGTTGGGCTGCGATTGCGTATCACTCTATGATGAGCCTGACGGACATTTCCCCAATCATCACCCAGACCCACAGAAACGCGAGAACCTTCAAGACCTCATTGCGCGTGTGAAGGCTGAAAGTGCAGATGTCGGATTCGCTTATGACGGGGACGCTGACAGAATCGGAGTCGTTGATGACAAAGGAGAAGTAATTTTCGGCGACCGCTTAATGACCCTCTACTGGAAGGAAATTCTCGGAATGCACAAGGGCGCGGCCGTTCTCGTTGAGCCTAAATGCAGCATGATACTTCCTGAGCTTGCCGAAAAATTCGGGGGCAAACCGTTCTTCTGGAAGTCGGGACATTCCGTAATCAAAGCCAAAATGCGCGAGTTAGGAGCGTTGTTTGCGGGCGAATATTCAGGGCATATGTTCTTTGCTGATGAGTTCTACGGCCATGATGACGCATTCTACGCTTCAGGGCGATTACTCCGAATAATGTCCGAAAGAAGAGAGTCGCTTTCACGCTTGATGATGTCGATTCCGTCTTACCCGTCAACAGAAGAAATCAGAATCCCTTGCCCCGATGATGAGAAATTCCACGTAACAGAGAGAATCACTCAAAAGGCACGGGAAAAGTATAAAGTCTCAGACATTGACGGAGTGAGAATATTTTACCCTGACGGCTGGGGACTCATTAGAGCGTCGAACACTCAGCCTGTTATGGTAGTGCGATGTGAGGGAAAAACTCAAGAGGCTTTAGAGCGAATAATGAACGACATAAAATCGCGCGTACTCGCTGAAGGACTGCCGGACTTTACATGGACATTTTAAGACAAGCCCGCCCGCAGTACGGTGTAATCATTCACCCTGAGAGCGGGAAATTTCTTCCTGTTCAGCCGAAAACTGAGCTTGAGATAGGATTCGGGAATGGTGAATTTACGGTGCAATACGCAAAGAATCACCCTGAGATTATGCTTTACGGCGTGGAAATTTCACAGGCCTGCGTTTTACGGTGTGCAAGAAGGGCTTACGGTCTCGACAATTTGCGTATAATCAACACTGACGCAAGATTTATGCTCCGTGAATTGTTCCCTGATGAGTCGTTGCAGAAAATCATAATGCAATTCCCGTGTCCCTGGTCAAAAAATTCTGACGCTCACAAGAGAGTTACGGCAAAAGATTTTGCTGACGGACTCGCGGCTGTGCTGAAGATTGGCGGAGCATTCGTGATGGTCAGCGATGATGAGCCGTACGCGAATGAAGTCTGGAACATTCTCGGCGGCCATGAGGCATTGAAGGCGGAAGATTTCACGGTGAACCCTGAGCGCGAAATTACCACGAAATACGAGCGTAAATGGCTTGAGGAAGGACGGAATATTTACCGCGTGAGTTTCAGGAAGACGGGATCATTCACGGTAACACGGAGGGTTGAAGGAGAAATGCACATAAAGATTCAGCGCAATATAACGCAGTCAGATATAGAGTTGCTGAGAAATATTGAGGGTAAAAAGGATAAATCATTCTGGAAGTTCGGAAGGTCATTCACGGACGGGAAAATATTTTTGCTTGAGACTTTGACGAGTGATGATGAGTTTGAGCAGAAATTCTACATACATATTGCGCCGAAAGATGACGGGTTTTTGCTGAGGCTCGACAAAACGACTCTGGCATTCCTGACTCCGGCGGTGCGGTGTGCGCTGAGTGATGCTGCCGGGAAGCTGTCATGAAGGATATTAGGCCGACTTCAGGGCGTGTGATGTCTGCGTTGTTCAGCATATTGGGAGATGTTGTTGACGGTGCGGAATTTCTTGACCTTTTTGCGGGGACTGGGAGAGTTGGATTTGAGGCGTTAAGGCGGGGTGCGAAGAGTGCGGTTTTTGTTGAGGGGGTAAAGTCGCGGGCTGAGGATATACGGAGGCTTTTGGGGGCGGGTAAAAATGCGTTAGTGCTGTCGCTTGAAGTACGGCGGGCGTTGTCGTGGATCGTTAAGCGCGGAATGAAATTCACCGTGATATTCGCTGATCCTCCGTATAATTCCGGCTGGAGCGAGTCTCTTCCGGCAATCCCGAATCTTGACGCTGTTTTTGCTGACGGTGCTTTAATGGTGATTGAACACTCAGTGCGCGAACCCGTAACACTCATCAGCAACCCTCACAATCTCGAAATCACTTCAACGCGCGAATACGGCGAAACCTGTCTAACATTCCTGCAAAAAAACCCGGCCTCCTGATTCGTGAAGACCGGGTATTGACTGGAACATTTCGGCAAAAATTTTAGTTGTTGATGTTGAAGCTCATTCTTGCGACTAGGACGTAGACATCTGCGGCTGGTTTTCCGTCAAGCAATACCTGAACGGGGAATCTTCCTTCGGGCTTAACTGTTGCGGGGTTAACCTGCGGGACGATTTCGAGCTTCTGTCCTACGGGTTTTGTGATTACGTTCGTTGAGTCTGCTCCGTCAACGTTGAAGATATATTTTGCGTACATTATTGCTTCCTCAACGTGAGTCGGGTCTGAACCTGTGAGCTTCTTGTAGCCAGCGCGGTCAGTCTGCTTCCAGCCGTCTTTTCCTTCAGCCCAGAACGTTGGAACGTAATCGGCGCGGATAATGTAATCACCTTTGGGCATGTCAACTTTCAGCTCATAGTGATAATTTTTGCCCGTCTGAGTCATTTCCTTTGTTCCGTCGAGTGCTACGAGCTTCAGAGCCTCGAAAAGGTGAGTCCTGTCTGCGGGTATCTCTTCAGGAACGGGGAAAACATGGCCGTAACCGAGATCCGCTTTCAGGAGTCCTTCGCTGTATTCAGCGTTCGCCCACATCTCATGAGCGAATGCCCCCGAACATGCTGCAACGATTGAAAGTACTGCTGACAAAATAATGATGCTGCGTTTCAACTGTAAAACATCCCGTATGTAGTATCATGTTTAAGTTAGGCTAGCAAAACTTTATTGATATTATATTTTATGGATATTGATTATGTTAAATGTCAGTAAATTCTTTATTGTTTGATGGAGCTAATTATATTCGCGTGAAAATTTTTATCCTGTTATAATCCCGTCAAAACTAGAAAGGAAACAATCACATTGACTTCTTCAATATCACGTCAGGCAATCTCAAACATAATCCCCGCTATTGTCGTTGAGATTATGCTTTTAATCTATAATCTTGCGGATACGTTCTTCATCGGCCAGACTAATGACCCGTTACAGCTTGCGGCGGTCTCGTTAGCGTCGCCGATATTCATGGTCTTAATCGCACTCGGTATAATCTTCATGGCCGGGGCAATGTCATTCATATCGCGGACACTCGGTGCAGGACTCAAAGACAGGGCGAACAATATC
>JAFSLR010000383.1 GCA_017448375.1 Synergistaceae bacterium
ACATTGTGATTAGATTTATACTTCATATGTGTATTATACAGAAAGTATAAAAATAATACAAGAGAATTAACTTAACTTAAAGCCATTCATCCCCATAGCTAAAGCTAGGGGCTTTCTGGCTTGTTTCAGGTAATCTTCCAGTCGAGGAAGCGCGCTATCTGGTCTTGTTCACATCTTGGCGGGACAGGGATTTTGTATATCATTAGTTGTTTCATATCAACATAAGGTATTGTGCCTCCGTTATCGAAACATGCCATGTCAATACACTTCATAACATAGTAGCCATATTTAACGGAGAAATTATTATTACGGACAATCAAAGCAGCACAGTTATTATCAATGCAACACGGCACTAGATTTATTTTCCTGTGATTTTTCTTGAGTGCTTCTCCGATTTTAGCAAATAATATTGACCATTCCGGCACTATGTTAAATCTTTCTTGCCTGACTGTTTGCACGTCTACATAAAATTTTGCTTTCTTTATATCTCTTTCTTCACCGTTCAAATCACTAACTTTGCAGAACGGGTAATCACCTTGTAGTTTTCCCTGCAATTCAATCTTGAAACCATTTCCCGACACACAATCAAATATTCTCTTGATGCTCATCGTTTCCCAATGCGCCGGGAATTTATCATAGCCTTTCACGATATATCACCCTCAATCCTTGTCATTATTGTCCGGCCTTGTTCCTCAAGACTCTTCAATGCCACTAATATTTCAGCCATGCTCCGCGACTCTTCAGGCCTGTAAAAATATTTCGTGAACGAAATCTCACAGCCCGTTTGTGTTTTCGTGTCGTCTGTGAACGCGTCAGGCGCGAATCTCTGTACCTCATTCCGCACAAACGCTTCAACACCGCCCGGATATGTGAACGGCACGGACTCAATATCCCTCAAATCGGGGTCGGCTTCTCCCGCTATTGCTTGCGCTGAGGGGTCTTTCTCTGTTATGTACGGGCGAATCTTCCTCAGTATGTCCGCTTTAAGCCTGAGTGCTTTTGCGAATTTCGCCCAGTCATCACGCGGGGCTTCAGGCAAAACTGCTTCTAATGATTTTCGGACTGCTTCATATTCTCCGGGCTTCTTGAAGATTTCGCGAGGTATCGGGCGTTCCGGGTACACACGCAGTCTTAACGGGCGTTCTACTGTTACTGACCAGTAAAGGAACTCTTCTTTGCTGAATACTCTGCTTATGTCGCTTTCTTCCATGTTCATGAAGATTCGCAATATCTCCGCTCTGATTTCGGGAGTGAACTCACAATTTTTGCTGCCGAGATTCTTGCGTAGGGGAGATTTCATTTCTGTTGCATCTATGAGCTGTATTTTCCCTTTCCGGCGGTCTTCTTTCTGGTTCGACAAAAGCCAGACGAACGTTCCTATGCCTGTGTTATAGAACATATTTTCAGGGACGGCTATCACCGCTTCAAGTAAATCATTCTCCACTATGTAGCGTCTTGCGTTGCTTTCTCCTGAGCCTGCGTCGCCAGTGAAGATTGATGAGCCGTTGTGTACTTCTGCTATTCGGCTGCCGAGTTTCGTTGTGGGTTTCATTTTGGCTATGTTGTTGAGAAGGAAGAGTAATTGCCCGTCACTTGTTCGCGGAATCATGCTGAGGAACTCGCCGTTGTGCGTTACTGTGAAGCGTGAGTCGGTTATGCCGTTTTTGCCTCCGAGTTTTTCCGCGTCAGTCTTCCAGCTTTTGCCGTAGGGAGGATTAGAGAGCATGAAATCAAATGTCATTGACGAATGCCCGTCTTCTGTCAGCGTTGAGCCGTAAGCTATATTCTTCGCGTCATCGCCGTCTCCTTTAATGAGAAGGTCTGCTGTCGCTATCGCATATGTTTCGGGATTGATTTCCTGCCCGTAAAGGTGAACTGATACTGATTTTCCGTGTTCCTGCGCTAGAGCTGATAATTTCTCCTTTGCTACTGTGAGCATTCCGCCAGTCCCACAAGCTCCGTCATAAATTACATATGTTGAGTCCTCTATCTTGTCCGCAACTGGCACAAACACTAAATCAGACATCAATTCCACTACATCACGGGGTGTCCAGTGTTCTCCGGCTTCCTCGTTATTTTCCTCGTTGAAACGCCGTATTAACTCCTCGAATATCATTCCCATTCCGGGATTGTCGAGGCCGGGCAACTTAATTGTTTTTCCATCTTTCTCATAGACGGGATTGGGCGATAAATTGATTTCGGAGGACATGAATTTTCCGATTACTGTTCCCAGTATGTCCGCCTTTATCATTGTGGGGATCTGATTGCGGAATTTGAATTTGTCGATAATTTCACGTACATTCTCCGAGAAGCCGTCAAGATATTCTATGAAGTCTGATTCTAACGTCTGGCTTTTCGTTTTCCCGGCAAGCTCCTTCAGCGTGAACGGCGAGGCATTGCAGAATGCGTAACCTGCGGCGGCGCATAACGCTGGCCACGTGTCTGTGATTCCGGCTTGTTCCAGTTTCGATTTCAACTCAAGCACATTAGGCTTTGAGGCTTCAAGAAGGGAATCAAGTCGGCGGATTACTATCATCGGCAGGATTACATCCCGGTATTTTCCCCGCACATATACATCTCGAAGGCAGTCATCCGCTATTGACCATATGAAATTTACGATTGCGCTGTGATTATCCATGTTCAT
Organism: Synergistaceae bacterium; assembly: GCA_017448375.1. Lineage (GTDB taxonomy): Bacteria > Synergistota > Synergistia > Synergistales > Aminobacteriaceae > JAFUXM01. The sequence continues at coordinate 2,645 of JAFSLR010000383.1, forward strand.
CTCTGCCTTTTTGACCAGAATATAACCAAATTCTCTGCGTCATATTCAAAGTTTCAAAACTAAATCTATGAAGCCTAATAATTAACTGAGTTACTTTTTTCCGTATATCTCATTGAGCATTTCATCAAACTCTTCATCCGTTGCAACACCAGGTTTTTCAATTACAGCTTTGCCACTCAATTTTTCTGATTCGGCCAATGTGTTAAGGCATATCGCACAGAAACCTCTACCGTAATCTGTTATTGAGGCATGATTCCTTATAATCTCTGAAGTAATCTTCATACCGTTAATAACATTAGCACTACTGATAAATGACTGAACATAGGGATGTTGCTCCAATGACACATATAACTGCTCATCTTCCAGCGGATAGTGTGCTGACGGTAAAGAATCTGGAATCTCAATCAGTCCCAGCCGAAGCAAATTACTCAGATACCTACATATGTCTTCAGGTTTTTCACACCCTGTTAAATATCCTGAGTTAGAAAAATCCTTCAACACCCGGATATTTCCGCCTGAGCTTTTACAATAATACACAGAAATTGTCGGTATTTTCTCTTCTTTCGCAATATACCGTAAGATTTTCGCTTCATCTGGACATAACTGCTTTATGATTTCAACGTATCCGGGATGAACTCCGTCTTTGACTACATTATTCATTGAACTCGCTAAGAGATTCGCATACATTTCACGAAGTTCATGATTATCCATGCAGTAGCTTATATATTGCAGAGCGGGGACAGCTATATGGGGGTCAGGAGTGTCTATCTGCTCTAGAGGTACATCTCTCAGTTTTTCTTCGAGTAATTTAGAAGTCTCTTTTACTTGATATTCCCTGTGCAGTATCCACTTTTCTATTGGAGCTAATGCTGCTCTCACGGCACGGGGAAGCAACTCCAGCAATCCACCTGTAGCTTTCACAGCAGGTTTTAGAGCATCATCATAAACTCCCGGAGCTAGGTCTTTCGCTATGTCTGACATTAATTCCTCTGACACATTAATTCTCCTCAATCTATTTATAATTACTTGTTACAAAACCGCTACTCCCAGCGTTTTCGCCAAATTACGAATCGTATCCTCCGCTAATCGGCTGTATCTAGCGATTTTCTCCAGCGGCTCGCCTTCTCGAAGCATATCTGTCGCTACTCTCTCTTTTTCTTCATTTCTTGCATCTTCAAAATCCTCTTTGAATATTTCACGTATCGTTTTGTGCATCGCTTCATCCTCCTTAATTTGCCTGTCTAACTCCTTGTTTATACTCAGACAGATTTCTATCACCGTTCCCGCATTCGTCTTCACATGCTCATCTTTACTCGCTATCACCCTTTCCGCATACTTCAACACGGCTTCTTTTGTACAGCCTTTCGCAAGCAGTCTCAGCCCTTCATACTCCCCTTCCGCTAGACGGGACGAGACTACTATCTGTACGGGTATCATCATCCTCCCTTCTACCCGGTATATCCCTCTGTGCGTTTCGCGGATTTCATATCCTGACTTCTTCAGCTCTTTCATCAGCTCACGAGGGTACACATGCCGGACAAACGTCAGCGTTATTTCTTCTATCGGCAGTTCATTCACTTTTCGGTCATACCCCTTGTATATTAGAGCATATCCCTGTGCCTTATAGAAATCATCTATCGACAATCCGTCCTCTGGCGATTTATATTCAAACAGATTTACTTTCCTGAAATACTCCCCAATTGCGTCTTTCAGCTCTCCTTCTGCCTTAATTATCAGAAAATCCAAGCGCACAGGGTCTTCTCCTAACTGGATTTCCTGCTCATACTTCACTTCTGCATGGATTAAGTCATACTCCACCTTCATCGCCGCGTAAAATCCATTGTGGTATCTCGTTCGTCCGCTTTCCTGCGCCATTTACTCCTCTTCCTTTTATGATGTGCTTCCCGCCATTACTCCAAAATTTATTGTCGCATCTCTTCCTACATGATTCTGAGACATTCCCGCTGGCTGTACTGCTTTCTCGGTGCTGTTAATGCATCCATCCCCTCTCAGCGCACTCAATACCGTTTCATACGCATCTCTCAGCAATGGCTCAATACGCGACAGCTCTCGTTTATTTCCCCTTCCGGCTACTAAGTCCGCTGCATCTACTACCTCTCCCCAATATGACATGTTCGGTACATTCTCTTCCGGCGACTTGCCTACATTTTCACTGCCTCCTATTAGCTCCGCGGGCGATACACACAGTACACGGGCTATATCTGTTATCACCTCGGCTCGCATTTTCACTTCTCCTCGCTCCCATCTCGCTAATAAGTTCGCATTCTTCCCTATCGCTGCCGCTAACGCTTCTTGTGTCAGATGCAGCCTTTTACGTGCATTCCTTATTCGTTCTCCTATCGTTTCCATTCTCTTCTCCCCTTTCCTTTAGATTATACATTTCTGAATATTTTTTTTGAAGGGCTGTTATCTCTAATTCATTATCTTTATATATATATTTATACATTGACTTTGTACCGTTTTTAGTTAAAATTAGCTCACTTTTTCTAAAAAGGATGTGATTACATGAAATTCCTTTCCGCTATACGAAAAAAGCAGGGGCTTACTCAGTCTGACTTAGCTCTGTTAGCCGGCTTAGATATGAACTCTATTGCTCGCTACGAAAGGGGCGAAGTTCAGCCTTCTGCGCAAAAGGCCATCGCTATTGCTAAGGCTCTCAATGTAAATGTTACCGAATTATTCAATGGCTCTGATTCAACGCTGGGTGCTTAGTTTTTCCGCTTTATACGACATTGCTTTACAAATTCTTAACGGTAACATGCCGTTGATTTTTAGAAATCTAGGAAAGGAACGAATAGAAAAAAAACGTACTCGAATGGGGGAGATATTGACAGAAAAAAACGCCCTCTCTAAAATGTTCTTTGTCCAACAAACATTCCGAAAGGAGCGGGCTTGTTAGTATTCTAAACACCCACCACAAAAAAGTCAAACACCTTACGGAATGTAAAAAAAAGGAGGTTGACAACAAATGAACGAATATACTGAAGTTTCAAGGCTTGCTATCACAGACATCCCGAAATTCATCTTGGCCGTCATCTGCTCTTTCGCGTCTAAATTGTTCTCGCAGGAAAACGACACTGTGGCAAAAGCTGCTGAGGAAGTCATGCGGGCTTACAGAGACATCAACACAAACATCGAGGAACTCAAACGCACGGATAATGACACTGCCAAAGACACGACCGCAAACAATACACTGCTCTTTGACAAGAATGTGGCTACTGACTCGTCGCTGTCTCCCATTGACAAAGCCGTTTACTCCGTCCTTTGCGCTCTGGCTGATAATGAGGCTTTACAATGCTCCCCTAAAGTTGAGACCATTGCCGCAAAAGCATCTTGCTCGCCGCGCTCCGTACAAACATCTCTCAATACTCTTGAGAAACGTGCGTTAATTCGCCGCCAACCACGCTTTATTAACCACAGGCAGATTTCTTCTCTCTACACTGTCATCGGTTCTAAGGCAGCTTCCCGTTCGGTGAATATCTCCCCACGCGATGAAAAAAATAATACATGCGAAGGTTCAATACAGAGCAATACTTCATGCGCTGAAGAGGTAAGCAATACTGCCGAGCAGAACACTACGTATTTTGAAGGACGAAATGATGAGGGGTGCAAGGGGCGAAATGATTGCACACAGTTAGGTCTGCAAGATTTGCAGAGCGGTACGCAAGCCGTGCAGAGCGAAAAGACTCTTTTAGAATCTTTTAAAGACTCTATAAGGGGAGCCAGTCTCCCCGCTTTAGCGGAAAAAGATTTAGATACAATCAGCGTAACATTCCTGGAAGAAGTAACACCCACAGAAGAGACAAAAGCTTCCCTTACGGGGGGAGCCCTTCTCCCCATTCTTGAAGAGAAAAAAACGAAAAACCCCGAAGACCCTGAAAGCACAACAAGCACCTCAGGTGAAACCGAAGAAACCCCTTTTATCAGAGCCGAATGCGATGGAACAACCACGGCTGATACCAATACCGCTGTTTGCGAAAACCCGGTTATCAGGGCTAAGTGTTATGGGACTCCTACGCCTGAGCAGATGTCTCAGCTCGTCAGGCATGCTCCTGCTCCTAATGCAAACGGCGAAGTCGTCATCCCCGAAATTCCCGAATGGCTACTCAAGCGGTACGAAGAAGCGCGCAAGAGGTACGCGGAACTGTACAAAGATGACCAGCCCAAGGCCGCCGAAGCCCCGAAAAAAGCGGAGGAAGCCCCTGTGATACCCGGTATGCCT
>JAFSLR010000384.1 GCA_017448375.1 Synergistaceae bacterium
GATATGACGAGTGCAGACAATACACGTTATGTTACTGTTGAAATGTTCAGGGAGGGAATCGCTGAAATCAAAACAGAGTTGCGCGAAATGAAAGGGGAAATCCGGGTATTAGAGCGTGAAGTTGCTGTGAACAGCACAAAAATTGAGATGTTACAGCACACATTCTACTGGGGATTAGGCATCATAGCTGTAGCAGCAGCATTAGCACCGATATTCAAGCGTGAGAAAAGAGAACAGCCCGAACCCGAACTAACTCGCAACGATGTACAGTTGATGATAGATAAAGCAATGGCATTAGGCGCAAAGAAACAGTAACCAGAATCAAATAGACCGGGAGAATCTTTCCCGGCCTTTTCTGTCTTAATTCCCTAATATATCAGCTAAATCTTTTTCCGGCGTTGTTATAGGCTTCACCCCTAAATTATCAGCAAGATACTTCAGGACATTCGGCGAAACGAACGCTGGCAGTGTAGGCCCTAAACGTATATCCTTAATCCCCAGCGACAGCAGAGTCAGCAGCACGCAAACGGCTTTCTGCTCATACCATGACAGTATCAGGCTCAGCGGCAAATCATTAACCCCGCACCCGAACGCCTCAGCGAGTGCAAGCGCAACCTGAACCGCCGAATAAGCATCGTTGCACTGCCCCATGTCAATCAAACGCGGAATCCCATTAATTTCGCCCAAATCCAGATCGTTGAACCTGAACTTCCCGCAAGCAAGCGTCAATATCACCGTATCAGACGGAGCTTTCATCACTAGTTCGCGGTAATAATTCCTTCCAGCCCTCGCACCATCGCAACCCCCGACAAGGAAGAAATGACGTATTGACCCCGACTTCACGGCCTCGATGATTTTCCCCGCAACGCTCATCACTGCACCGTGCCCGAAACCTGTCGTGAATGTCCCGTCCCCTGTATCATTCTCATATCCGCCGAGCTCCAACGCCTTTGCGATTACGGGCGAAAAGTCGTGGCCTTCAATGTGCGTTACGCCGTCAAACTCAACAAGCCCCGTTGTGAATACCCTGTCAATATAGCTCTTCTTCGGGGGCATTAAGCAGTTTGTTGTGAATAGGAACGCGCCGGGAACGTTGTCAAATTCTTTCTGCTGATTCTGCCACGCCGTACCGAAATTCCCTTTAAGGTGTGAATACTTCCTCAATTCAGGGTAACCGTGAGCTGGCAGCATTTCGCCGTGTGTGTAAACGTTAATCCCTTTGCCCTGAGTCTGTTTCAGCAACTCTTCAAGGTCTTTAAGGTCATGGCCGGTTATCACGATGAAAGGGCCTTTGTCGATTTTCCTGCTGACTTTCACGGGTGATGGCGTTCCGTAAGTCTCAGTGTTAGCGCGGTCAAGAAGAGCCATACACTTTAAGTTTGCTTGCCCGGTCTCCATTACGAGCGGCAACAATTCATTCATCCCGTAATCATCACGCCCAAGCGCAGCCATACCCTTAACGAAAAATTTATCAACGTCATCATCTCTGTAACCCAACATTCTCGCGTGATAGGCATACGCAGCCATTCCCCTTAACCCGAAAAGTATTAACGATTTCAGAGATCGTATATCCTCATCGGCATTCCAGATTTTTGACATGTCATATGGATTTACGCCTGTGCGTTTCGTGATTGCGTTCACTTTCTCGGTGCTGAAGTTTACGTTTGTTACGGCTGTGAATAACCCGTCAGCAAACAAATCGTAGTCATCACTCCCCGACATTGCCAGAGAGATTAACGCCCCTGTGAGTTCGTCCTGAGCTTTTGCCGTTAAAGCTGATTTCCCGCAAACGCCCGCTGAACCTTTACAGCCTTTGCAGTTTGCAGTTTGTTCACACTGAAAGCAGAACATGAAAATTTACCTCCCCAATAAAATTTTTGCGATGAATATATAATATCTCAAGTGAAAAATCAGTTGCATTAACAACGAAGGGGGAAAATTCTTGCGGGACTCAGAAATTTTTGCGGGCTTCAGCGACAACGAATACAGCGAGGCCATGACTCACATAAGCGCGGGCGAATATTCATACCGTAAAGGGCAGATGATATTCACGGCAGGAGACATCACAGACAAAGCCGGGCTAGTGATTTCCGGGAGCGTTGCAATAGAAAGCACTGATATTTTCGGGAATGCCTCACTTCTGACTCTTGTCGGGAAGGGCGGGTATTTCGCTCTGAGCTATGCTCTTCTCGGAGTGCCTATGATTTCTGACGTGCGGGCTAACGAGAACTGCATAATATTGTTTCTCAAGGTGAGAGGGATTGCAGATTCAGAAACGTGGACTCAAAAGCTGACACAAAATCTTCTGGCCATAACCGCCCGCAAGAATCTTCACTTGTCGGAACGCAGTTACATTAACGCAAACAAGACAATACGCCGTAAAGTGATGAGCTACCTTAAAGCCGTATCTCTGCGGGAAAATTCGCGGGATTTCGTGATACCGTTCAGCCGGAGTCAAATGGCAGATTATCTCAGCACAGACAGAAGCGCACTCTCAAGGGAATTATGCCTTATGAGGGACGAAGGCTTAATCAGTTTCAGGAGGAATCATTTTTCACTTCACGTATAATTTCACGGAATGGAGGAATTTATATTGAATATAGGAATGGGAATATACCGTTTAATATCGGGGGCATTCTTCAGGCTCGGAGGACTTCAGATTCTCAAACGAAAATACAAGAACGACATCTCAGAACGCACCGGCCATGTCGAAAACATTCCGGCGAATCCCGTATGGGTTCACGCGGTTTCAGTGGGCGAGGTACAGTCGGCAAGCTCACTGATCCGGCGCATAAAATCCCGCAGTACATATCCGTGCGTAATCTCAACCGTAACCCCTACAGGGCGCGAAATGGCCGAAAAGTTACTCTCAGGAGTCGCCGACCGAATAATCTACAGCCCTTTCGACACCCGAAGATTCGTAACACGATCGCTTAACGCCATAAACCCCGCAATATACATCACAATGGAGACTGAATTATGGCCGGAGATTTTGACTCAGCTGAAGGCGCGTAATATCCCGGCATTTTTGGCGAACGGTCGACTCTCGGACAAAAGTTTCAGCCGAATGAGACGTACAAAATTTTTCTGGCGCGGAGTTCTCAACTGCCTGAACAAGTTAATGGTACGGTTTAATGATGACAGGGATAAATTTGCGTCATTGGGAGTCCCTTCTGAGAAGATTATTGTTACTGGGGACTGCAAGGTTGACACGCTTTTAGACCGAAGGAAATTCACAGACCCTGAGAAATGGAACTGGCTCAAGAACGGAAATTCACCCCTATTCACCGCCGGAAGCACTCACGCAGGCGAGGACGAAGTAGTGATTTCAGCGTTCCGAATGACGCGGAGGAAATTCCCGGGCGCAAGACTCGCGATAGTTCCCCGACACCCTGAACGTGCATTGATGACCGTAGCCGCAGCACTGCCGTATGATGATGTTCACGCCGAGTTGCTGTCGAAAATTGAGCCGGAAAGAATCTCAGCGGATATTATTGTTGTTGACAGGATAGGGGTACTCTTTGACCTTTACGCGGCGAGCGACGCTGTATTTGTGGGGGGAAGCCTTGTGGAGAAGGGCGGACAGAATCCGTTTGAGCCTGCATTGTTCGGACTTCCTGCGATACACGGGCCATGCATGACGGATTTTCCCGACACTGAGAGAATGGACTCATATGGTGCGGCTATGTGTGTTCACAACGACTCGGAATTGTCGCGGGCTTGGTGTGAATGTCTTTTGCCTGAGAACGTGAAGCTCTCAATGAAGAACTGCAACGCTTATTTCAACACATTGGGAGGAGCTGCGAAAAAAACTTGGGCTGAAATTGAGTCGTATATGCTTGACAGGAAAAACGATAAGGCGTAAAATCTCCCTTGTTGTTCGCCGGGCGGATAGTTCAGCGGTAGAACACCTGCTTTACACGCAGGGGGTCGTAGGTTCGAACCCTGCTTCGCCCACCAGTGATTTACTACGCGGGGTCGTAGCTCAGTCGGTTTAGAGTGTCGGCCTGTCACGCCGAAGGTCGCGAGTTCAAGTCTCGTCGGCCCCGCCAATAAACTAAATCACGGAGTAATGCGAGGCGGGATAGCTCAGTCGGTAGAGCAATGGACTGAAAATCCATGTGTCCCCGGTTCGATTCTGGGTCCCGCCACCAGTAATAATTATTGCGGAAGTAGCTCAGGGGTAGAGCACAACCTTGCCAAGGTTGGGGTCGCGGGTTCAAATCCCGTCTTCCGCTCCAAAAGATGACGAATATAACGGCTTCAGGGTGAAAAACTCTGAGGCTTTTTTGTTGCGTTTCCTCACTCTGCTATAATGCTTGCAAATTCAATACATAATTCATGAAAGAAGGATAATTATTTATGTGTAAATTAGGGGCATGGAGTATGCTTGCGGTTATGTGCGCGCTTGTCTTTGCGTTATCAGGGTGCGGAGGAGGAAGCCTCGACGGGACTGCGAGCGACAACAACTCAAACACGATCCCGAATAACGATCCCGACACTTACGACACTGGGAAGGTGCTTGCGGGTCAATGGTCGGTGCTGAATGATACGATTAACACGATCAATCTTGAAAGGAACGATACTACTATTCAGATGCGGCTTATCTCAGCAAGAATGAGTCTCGATAATGTTTCTGTCGATGGCAACGGAGGAAGCCTCAGCGTTAAGGACAGCCGGCAGGAATGGTACGTATTAATCACAAGGTCTGATTACCAGACAAATTATGTTCCGTATATTGATGATGACGGCGTATTGAGATACATGCTTGAAATAGAAGATGTTTACTCATACGACAGCGATACAGTCTCTTCTGACATAAACAGCTCGGTGCTTATGACTCATTCAGGCCGTAACAAATGGCGTTTTGAGTTCGTGAAGGACAACGGAGAACTTAACACAAAGGCTACAGCAATGAACATTGAAATAACATCAGATACGACAATGCACGTCAAGCAGCAGGACATAGTAAAAGTAGAAAGCTATGATGTATTCTATGAGACTGAGTTCGACATGAGGAAGGTAAGCAGTACTAATTAATCTCTTCCGCAGTAGAACCTGAAGACGCATTCACGGCAAATTTCAGAGTCACGGGCTTTGATGCTGAACTCTTTGCGGGTAATTCTGCTCACGGTTTCGTCAAAGCCTTTCATTATCTTTTCGGCCTCGCCAGAATCATACGGATAAATTATTTCCGGGCTTGTTGAGGTCTCGCCAGTGTAGTAAATTCTCACCCTCTTAACGCTTAATCCCGTCGCATTCTCGGCCATGTAAGCATACGCAAAAATCTGCCGCCTGTAAGTCTCGAGTCTCTCACGGTCGCTGCTGATGTTGATGTTAGGTTTCGCCCCGGATTTGAAGTCTGTAATCTCCGTTTCACCGTCAATCACCGAGAGAAGATCTATTCTCCCTTCAAGAATGTAATCACCGCGCACTATGTTCACGTCATATTCTGAACGCCGAATTGCTGACCAGTCATTGCCCCTGTAGTGAACGTAGCGCATTACCTGCGACAATGCGTTATCCCTCGCCGCCTGCGTCAAATATGCCTGCTCAGTTTTCGATAAGTGCTCGTACTTCTCGTTGAACATTGCCGAAATATTTTCGGGCGTTAATTTGTCCTCAGCGCGATTTATCACAGCCCTGTGAATGTCATCAATCACCGAATGAATCAATATTCCCAGAAAAGTATTTGCTGACCGTCCCGGCATGAACTCAAGCTCGCGGAAAAATTTATATTGTGTCGGGCATTTCTCGTATGTCGTTATGTCCGTCGTGAATGAATACGTGTTCTTGAGTCCCGATCCTTTCGCCGGGCTTATCTCTATTTCCGACAGCCTCAATGATTCGTCAGCATCCTCAAGCCTGTTATATGCGTTCTCAAAATATTGGCTCGGCGTGTTCCTGTCCTCGCAGCAAGTAAGAATCAGCAAGTCCTGCGCGCGCGAAAATGCCGTGTAGTAAAGCCGCCAGAAATCAAAGTACTGTATTCTCTCTTGCGGCTCAAATTCCGGCCTTCTGTAATATTTCTGCGAGATGTAACGCATTATCCCCTTTGCTGAATCATCATGAGGGTATGACCACAGCGAGTCAGCAAAAACTATCGGGAACTCCATTCCTTTTGCCTGATGTATAGTCATGAACGCAACATGGCCGGGCGGTATCGTGTCATCTTCGCTCTCGTATTCGTCTCTTCCCTCTTCAAACATGAAGCGCAGGTATATATTCATCATCATTTGAAACTGGCTGTTCATGTATTTTGCGCTGATGTGATTAATGTTGTAGCTGTGCTCAAAATGACGAACCGACTCAACAAGCCGCGATAAATTCCTTGCCGGGCGCAAGTCCTTAACGGGTGCTGTAATGTCCGTGTCCAAAGCGTGCCTGAATGGCTCATACGCGAAAAGCTCGTAGATAATATCGGAGAACGAATAATTCGCATATCCCGTTAATTTGGCATGGTATTTTCTCTTTGAGGCAATATATTTTTTCAGGCCGTCATAAGCAGGAAGAGTGATATATTTTTTCACGCTCGCAACGCAGGTTTTGTAGTACGTTATGTTAGCGGGTTCGACTCCGTTGAAGATAAAATCGCCCGACTCAAGTCCCTTGAGATATTCCGGGAAAATCAGTATCAGGCAGCCTACCGCGAATTTCACTTCCCCGCGCTGAAAGAACATGTTGGAACGCGGCGAATATACGCTGATGTTATTTTCCTCAAGGTATTGCGATAACGCTTTTACGTCAGAAGTCCTCACGGAGCGGAATATGAATGCAACTTGGCTGTAGTCCGTCATTTTCCCGGAGTCTTTGAGAGCGGTCAAGAGTCGCAAAATTTTCTCGTGCCATTCGTGCCGGTCATTGATTCCCGCAAGCCTCATCACTGAAGGAGTTTTCCCCGACTCCCGGAAGGCTTCAAGTTTCTTGTCATGGCGGAAATTCTCCCAGTCAAAAAATTTTCCCGTGTCATTCATCCATTCGCTGAAAAAATTTATGATGTCCGGCCTGCTGCGGTAATTCAGCATCAAGCGCACAATCCTGCATTCACTTTTCCCGAAACGCCAAGGAAATTCGAGAATGTTACGGACTTCCGCGCCCCTGAACCTGTATATGCTCTGATCGTCGTCGCCAGCCGCGCAGATATTTTTTCCGTCGCCCGCTATCATCAGTGCTATTTGTTCCTGAACGTAATTCGTGTCTTGATACTCATCAACCATAATGTATTTCACTTTTGCCTGAAGGTTCGCGAGTATTTCGGGATTGTCGCGCAGGAGTTTGTACGCCTCAACAAGCATAGCAGACCACGTAAGCGAGTTAGTATCAGCAAGCATAGCATCATGAATCTTCATTGCCTGGCCTAAAGCACGCACAGCAGGATTTGAGTCCCGCATTAATTCCTCAGGGTCAGCAAGCTCTTCTGACAATGTGTTGATACGGTCTCTCAGTTCGCGCGAATTGTCCCATTTCCCTTTTGTCGTGAGAGCGTCAGAGAGTCCCGGAATCGCGGCAAATTTTTTCATGTTCTGCATGATTGTGTAAGCGTGCGTGAAGTCGTCAAGGACACGGAAATTTTTATGCCTTCCGCTGAAGTCTGCGTACTCCTGCAATATTCTTTCACATATCGCGTGAAATGTCCCCGAATATATCGCTCCAGTGTCAGCGAGAATATTACGGCGTGAAAGCTCCTGCGTGATTCTCGTAACAATC
>JAFSLR010000053.1 GCA_017448375.1 Synergistaceae bacterium
ACGAAGAGGACTCGGAGACGTTAAACGGGAAGATTTCAGCAACATTGACGAACAGTTAATCTCCGTAGGGTCGGGCACTATCGGGGCTGGTGAGGCGGCCCAAAAATTATCGCTTGCGTGGCTTCAGCACCATTCACCAGCACCCCAGAATGAACCCGTTGCATTCGTCCCAGAACCTTCAGCGAAGAAGAAGGACAACAAGTCAGACGTTCTTGTCGAGGGCGAATCGGGCGTTAGCGTTACGTTCGCTTCATGCTGCGACCCCGTACCGGGCGATGATATTGTAGGGTACTCATCAGTGAGGCGCGGAATCACGATTCACCGCAAGGACTGCAAGAATATCGCGGGGAAATCTGACGGGAGAATGATTCCAGTGTCATGGTACTTGCAGGATTACAGCCTAACAGGCGGAAAGCGTCCCAATATGTATACAGCAAGGCTCAAGGTTGAGGGTGAAGACAGAGACGAATTACTCACCGACACTACAAAGGCACTTGGGCTTGAAGGTGTGAGCATTGCCGGAATGAAAGCAGGACTCGCAGGTAACAGCTTAGTGCGCATGAAAATTGAAATCCGCGTAAGAGACCTTAAGCACCTCTATTCGGCCATGTCGAGACTAAACGAAGTACGCGGTATTATGAGCGTTGAAAGGGAGTAATATATTTGCGATTATTGATACAGAGGGTAAAACATGCAGCTGTAACAATCAACAATAACGAGAAACACGAAATCTCAAAGGGTATGTGCGTCTTCATAGGCGTAACTCACGGCGATAATAAACAGAATGCAGACTGGCTCGCTGAGAAATTAACGGGTCTCAGAATCTTTGAAGACTCTGAAGGCAAAATCAATCTCTCAGTGAAAGATATTGACGGCGAAATCCTTTTAGTGTCGCAGTTCTCGCTTTATGCCTCTTGTGCAAAGGGTAGACGGCCCAGTTTCACAGACGCGGCTAAACCTGATGAAGCAGAAAAACTATACGATTATTTTGTGGAACGTGTAAAATTATCCGGCGTAAAGAATGTACAATGCGGTGAATTTGGTGCTGACATGACCGTTGAAATTATTAATGACGGGCCATTGACATTCATTGTTGACAGCATTTGAGGAGGAAATATTTTGCAGTACAAACGGTTTCCATTAGGGGCATTATTCACAAACGGCTATTTATTCTGGGACGATGAGACAAAAAACGCCTTCTTCATCGACCCGGGCGGAAAAACTAATGACGGTTCAAAATTCGATGTTCAGAAATTCATGCGCGAAAATAATCTCACTCTCAAAATGATTTTGCTTACTCACGGGCATATTGACCACGTTGCCGGAATCAATGAGCTTGTGCCTTTTGTCGGCGATAACATTTACATTCATTCGGGCGACGCTGAAATGCTCAGACACCCTTCAAGAGAGCTTCAAGCGTTATTGGGCGTGAAATTCGGAGGGCTTGAGACTTTCAGGGAGATTGAAGACGGGCGAATTATCGACTTTCCAGGCTACACGATAAAAGTTATCTTCACTCCAGGACACACCGAAGGAAGCGTATGTTTCCTCATCACAGACAAAGACGGCCATAAAATCTTGGTGTCGGGTGATACTCTCTTCGCTCAGAGCGTGGGACGTACTGACCTTGAAGGGGGAGACTGGCTCAAACTTGAGGCTTCATTGCGGAGGCTCGGAGAACTCGATGACGGTCTTCACGTTCTTCCCGGTCATGGCCCTGATACAACCATAGGCAGCGAGCGCGAACTCAATCCGTACTGGCCGCGTCAGGAAGTGTAATCATGCTGAAAGTATTTTCGGGTATGCTTGGAATGGACGTAGGAATAGACCTCGGCTCATCAAATATCGTCGTCTACGTCAAGGATAAAGGTATCGTATTCAGTGAGCCTTCAGCAGTCGCCGTAAAGAAACGTCCGCGCGGTGAAGGGGACGAAGTTATAGCAGTCGGTGAGGCCGCAAAAGCTATGTCGGGTAAAGTCCCTCACGGTATCGAGGCAATATGGCCGCTCGAAGGGGGAGTAATCGCAAACTTTGACATGACTCAGGAACTCATCAAATACTGTCTAAGGCGCGTTAGCTCAAACAACACCTCCATGGTTCACCCAAGAGTCGTAATCTCAATCCCCGCTGAAGTTACAGAGGTCGAACGCAAAGCCGTAATTGACGCTACATTAGGTGCAGGAGCTAGCGAGGCTTACGTTGTCGAAGAACCCATAAGCGCGGCACTAGGTACGGGCCTCCCAATCGATAAGCCTTCAGGGTGCATGATTATTGACATAGGCGGGGGAACATCTGAAGTCAGCGTAATATCTTTAGGCGGAATTGTCGTAACAGCTTCACTCCGTACAGCCGGTAAAATGATGGACAACGCCATAATCACAATGGTACGTCAGAGATACGCCCTCTTAATCGGCGAGTCAACAGCTGAGGAAGTCAAGAACACTATCGGCTCTGCATTACCCCTTAACCCTGAGCTTGAGATGAGCGTTAAAGGCCGCGACTTGTCGGACGGTCTCCCGAAATCTGACATCGTATCATCAATAGAAGTCCGCGAGGCTATGGAACCTATATTCACGGGTATTGAAGACATGGTTAAAGTTGCGCTTGAGAAAATGCCCCCTGAACTCGCTAAAGATGTTGTTGACAGGGGCGTTATCTTAACGGGGGGCGTTGCGTTAATGCGGGGATTCTCCGAGAGATTATCACGCGCCATCAACACTCCTGTAATTGTCGCAGAACAGCCGTTAAACTCCGTAGCATTGGGTGTAGGGAAATTCCTCGATAACTTGGGCACAATGAAACGCGGGTTAATGTCGGTTCAGCACGGCTCACGCTAAATGGATAACCGAAGGAACAATACGCGCGAACTTGTACACGGACTTACGGCGTTAATACTTGCATTATTTCTCTTGGGAGTGAGTTCGGGTCTTGGGGTAATGAAGAGCATTGTTGATATTTGGGGTGCTATTCTCTTCATACCCGAATATCCTGCTGTCATTATGCGTGAAATGTATTTGGGCTGGCGTTCGTGGTCTCGTGATAAAAATATCCTAAGCTCCGAAGTAACACGACTCCGAAACGAGAACGCTAACTTGCGTCTTGAACTCGCAAAAATCGCAGGGGAAAAAGTTTTCTCTGACGACAGGAAGACAGAAGCCCGTACAGCCCGTGTAACACTCCGTGCGCCAATGTCATGGTGGAGCGAAATACGCATAGACAGAGGGAAGAAAGACGACATAACGCAGGGGCTGCCGATATTCAGCGGTGGTTATCTCATCGGGAGAGTCAGCACCGTCTCAATGCTCTCATCATGGGCGGAATTAATCACGTCATCTTCATTCATGATTCCGGCTGTGATTGAGGAGACGCGCGAGCTTGGAGTTGTTGCGGGGGACGGTAACGGCTCTGTACTTCTGCGTTACATACCAGCGGGGCGCGGAGTGCGTTCGGGAATGAAAGTCAGCACGGCCATGATAGGCGAGGAATTGCCGCCGGGACTCCCGATAGGACAGATAGCGGGCGAGTTCAATATCGGTACTGACGGCTACACAACGTACAGGATTGAACCGGGCGCGGACTTGTCGAGATTTTACACGGTGAATTACTGATGACATTAATCATATTGTGGCTGATACAAGATTTGCTTACGGTCTTTACAGGGGGAGGAATGCAGGTTCCCGGACTGTTTATGCTCGGTGTAGTATTCCGGCTTTTGTTTTCTGACAGCAATAACGATGACGGTAATTTGTGGGCGATATGGGCGGCATTTGCCGGGGGAATTTTGTGGGATTTGCGGTGGATAGGGATACCCGGATTTTTCACATTGGGTTACGTTGTTGTTGTGCTGATTGTGATTCAGGTCTGGGGAATGATACCGCCTCAAGGGAGAGTCTCAGGTACAGGGCTGTTAGTGTTTATCCTTC
>JAFSLR010000385.1 GCA_017448375.1 Synergistaceae bacterium
CATTAAGCTCACAGAATATCACCGACACAGCAAAGAGATGATGATAATGAGCGTATGCCTTCATTGCGAGAAGTGTCTCATTAAATCCGAGAGGGTTTGAATTTTCCGGCTTCCATTTCTCATAAACTGCCCTGTATATCTCGTTGAGTGCGTCAATATTTTCGGGGCTGTATTCACGGTGAAATAGCTGCTCAAAATATTTGTCGAAAATTTTTGTCTCACTGTATGAAATTGTCGGACGCTGTGAATGCCAAGCCATTAACTGTTTGCCCAATGAAGTTAATTCGACTATGTGAGCTGTGTTATATTTTGCTGTATCAACATTTTCACCGCGTTTTGTGATGAAATAACCGTCCGTGAAATACTGCTCGTATGATTTCTTCATGGCCAGCACGTATTTGTCATTGCTACGTAAATCCCGAGCTTTAACTGCGCTCTGAGAGTTTGTAGAAGTGCTTATGACATCGGCGCGTTTGCTGTCGGTTATCTCGTAGAACCTGAACATAACATACGACTCGCCCGCATTCTTTACGGCTTCGCTGCTGTTGTATATAGTTGTTAAGGACTGGCAGCCGTTGACGACATTAAGATCTTTCACGTCCATAATATTCTCATGGATTGAAATTGACGAACATATAGCGGTTATTCCGTTGTGAAGGAAGAAAAATTCACCGCAATTATTTCTGATAGTGCGGGCAATTTCTTTGTTGACTTTGTTGTCTGACCCTAAAGACTGTCGGACATTTTTGCGGAACAGTGAGCCGTCTTTTATTCCGGGTATCTTCAGGCATTCCCTGAGAGGCAAAGCCGCGATTACTGCCCTTGTACCGTCTATATTGATGTCCATATATCTGCCGAGTTCGAGTATGAAATGGTGATTGATGTACGGCCTGTTGATGTTAAGAGCTTCATTGTATCTGGCTTCGAGTGTATCCTTATCGACAAGTACAAGATTTGCGCTTAATGTGGGGCTTGCTGAAAGTTCCGCGCTGAATCTCTCAAGGTCTGCTTTTGCTGATTCGGTAGGTTCTGAGGCGGTAATAAGCTCAAAGCATATTCTGTAATCATCAGAAAGTGCCGAAGATATTTCGTTGATTTTTGCTTTGAGTTTGTCATTTGCGTTTTCTTGAAGGTGCTGGAGATCCTTTATCTGAATCCATGACGCAAGAACGTCCCTTAGAGGGGCTGAATCCATACTCGCTGAAGAATAAAATTTGCCCTGAATGATATATATAGTTTCGTTCTGGTCATTCACATACACCGCGTCAATCTGCTTATCCCCTGCTCCGTCAGTAATACAGGATTTTGCCTCTACCGTATCGAGTCCGTGAATGTTCCTGAGATACCATGCAACGAATCTTTGTCCATCATTCGGGTAATTATCAGTGTAATATGTCTGGGAAATATCGTGTTTAATCTGGTCGTATATGCTCACGCGGAGTCCTCCAATTTATGAAATGCACATATTATACGGCACATAAAATTAGGCCGCCAATTTTCATCACAGATCCAAATTTCCAGTTTAGTTTGTGCCGAATGTTTAAGGCTTATTGCTCATGGCCTAACATCAAACTCAAACGGAGTATAATGTACCGCAAAAAATGCTCACACAAAAATATGACGAACCTATAAATCATTCCTTGAGGCGAAAAATCGGGAAAGCCGTATCACAATGGCAGATGATCTCCGAGAACGACAAAATCCTCGTGGGACTCTCAGGCGGAAAGGACAGCCTCATTCTTTTACACGCTCTTCACGACCTCAAACGAAGAAGCCCCGTTAAGTTTTCACTTTCGGCATTAACGGTGAAACTTTCAGGACTCGAAACTTCAGCCCTTGATGAATATTGCAACTCTCAGAATATCCCTTACACCGTAATTGAACAGGACATTATCGGCATAATTCACGCTCGAAACGAAAAATCACCGTGTTCATTCTGTGCTAACATGAGGCGCGGAATAATCAGCTCTTGGGCAGCCCAAAACGGTTACAACAAGCTAGCTCTCGGTCATACTCTCGATGATGCTGTTGAAACTTTCTTCATGAATCTTCTTCACTCAGGACGGGCGAAAAGTTTTCAGCCCAAATCCTTAATGACTCGCACAGGCGTTACAGTCATTAGGCCGTTAGTACTGTCGACAGAGTCAGCAGTCATTGATGAGGTTAAACGCTTGGGACTGCCGGTTGTCGAAAGCCCTTGCCCCTTTGCCGGACACACAGAAAGACAGCGAATCCGTGAATACATTTCAGGTTTGAGGAAAGATATTCCAGATTTATACGGTAAAATATTGCACGCACTACAAAATTTATCAGACTCTGAAAGCTGGAAATCATGAGCATAATACCTTCTGACGTAAAAATTACTCCGTGGCTTGAACAGTTCAAAGCCTTCAAAGATGAATACCCTGACGCTTTATTGCTCTTCAGAATGGGCGACTTCTACGAAATGTTTTTTGATGACGCAAAACAGGCCGCCTCCGTTCTGAACATAGCATTAACAGCAAGAGACCCCGAAAAGAAAATCCCTATGGCCGGAATACCCCATCACGCTCTCAACTCCTATTTGTCGCGCCTAATCCGTGCAGGTTTCAGGGCAGCTATTTGCGAACAGATCGGAGAGCCTTCCCCAAAAGGTATTGTTGAACGCAGGGTTATTCGTGTTGTTACGCCGGGAACTTACCTTCCCGATGATGAGGCCGGAGAATCGGCACATCTCGCTTCAGTCTGGCCTGTTAGGGGACGAATCGCTATGGCGTTGTTGTCGGTCAACACGGGACTTCTTGAGGCCGGGACTCTCAGCATTAGGGACGCGGAAGCTATGATTTCGGCTTTTGCGCCCGGCGAGATTCTTTACCCATCGAACATCAAAACATTACCCGATTTCCTGAACGGCTATAACTTACGGCCCGTATCACCTGAAACATTCAAGCCCGAAAACGCAAGCGGAAGACTCAAATCAGCATTACACACTTCAAGGCTTGAGGGATTCGGGATTAACGATGGCGATTTATCCACCGGCCCGGCTTGGGCGGCATTGGATTATCTCACGGCGACTCAATTCAGCTCATTAAATGACGTTCTCAAACTCTCACCCTTAATGGTTAAGGACAGAATGAGCCTCGACTCTTCAGCACAAAGGAATCTCGAATTAATCCCCGAAACTTCAGGCAATAGCGTATCACTCCTTTCATCAATCGACAAATGCAGAACCAGCACTGGAAGGCGCACCCTTAAAGACTGGATATTGCGACCGTTAATGGACGTTAAAGCGATCTCACAGCGTCAGGAATATATCGGCGTTTTAGTCTCATCACCCCGCGAATGCTCAGAGCTTCAAGATTATTTGTCGGCAACAAGAGACATTGAACGCTCACTTTCACGGCTTGCATTAGGCACGGGGAATCCAACGGATTTGGGAGCGATACGGGACACGCTGAGAATAATTCCGTCAATAAAAGCTATAAGGCTCAATGAACCTCTGAAGTCTCTTCAAAAATCATTGCCGGACGTTTCAGCATTAAGCGAGTATTTAGAGTCGGCACTTGAGGAAAGACTGCCGCGTCAAATGGGAACATGGGCGGTAATTAGATCTTCATTCAGCGAGGAATTGTCATCACTCCGCGAATTGTCCCAGAAGGGTGAAGAATGGCTTTCGGAATATGTTGACCGCGAACGCAAAGCCACTAATACTCCGAAACTTAAAGCAGGTTTCACGAATGCTTACGGATATTATTTGGAGACGGGGAAATCGGGATTGACGGTTCAGCCGGATTATTTCAGGCAGACTCAGACTCTTGTGAACGCAAAACGCTATATTACGCCGGAGCTGAAGAATTTTGAGTCTCGAATGAAAAACGCTGAGGCCGAAACATCACGTATTGAGTCGGAATTATATCGGGCTGTTGTCGCTAACGTTCTCGAACACAGCAAGGAGTTACAGCTTACGGCGAGGCTATTGGGTATTCTCGACTGCACTGCGTCTTCTGCTGAAATTGCGAGGACAGGGAATTACTGCTGCCCTGAAGTTGATGACTCTGATGTTATAGCGATAAAGGGAGGAAGACACCCCGTGATTGAGCGCGAACTGAAAGACGCAGGATTTGTCCCGAATGATGTAACGATAGACCATGAAAGCCGCGTAATAATTCTCACCGGGCCTAACATGGCGGGGAAGTCAACGTGGCTGCGAATGACCGCGCTAATCGTGATAATGTCTCAGGCCGGGTTATGGGTTCCTGCTGACGGTGCGAAGGTCGGACTTGTTGACCGTGTATTTACGCGAATAGGAGCGAGGGACGATTTAGTGAGGGGATCAAGCACATTCATGGTTGAGATGTTAGAGACGGCTAATATCCTGAACAACGTAACAGACAGAAGCCTGATAATTCTTGATGAGGTTGGAAGGGGAACAGCTACTTATGACGGAATGAGCATAGCATGGGCAGTTCTGGAATACTTGCAGGGTGCTTCAAGGGCGCGTGTACTTTTTGCGACTCACTACCATGAATTGACGTGCCTTGAAGAAAGGTTAGAGGGCGTGAAGAATTACAGCATGACGGTATCAGAGGGCAAAGACGGAATATTGTTCCTTCATCAGGTAGTGAGGGGAGCTGCGGGAAGGTCATACGGGATTGAGGTTGCGAGGATTGCGGGATTGCCTGATGTGGTATTGAGGAGGGCGTTTGAGCTTCTGGAGATTTACGAGAAAAACAGCGGGGACGGCGTGAACGTTAAGGATATTCCCGCGCCTTTGCCGCAAGTAGCATTGAGACGGCAGATAATGTTGTTGTCGCCGGAAAGTGATGCGGTTATTGAGGAATTGTCAGAGATTGACACGGATAATATTACGCCTATGGAGGCACTGAAGATTTTGCATAGGTTTAAGGAGAAGAGTTGCAAGGCACGTATGATATAATACATAGTACATAAAAATTAAAATTTAAGTAATAAGGAGGTTGACAGAGTTGCAAAAATCTGCGTATAATGTTCGCAG
>JAFSLR010000386.1 GCA_017448375.1 Synergistaceae bacterium
CTTTCGCATCGTACATTAAGGCTTGGGCTAACTTTCCGAGTGCTACCTTTCCGGCCGGAAGAAGCACAAAGCACGGTATTCCCTGACTTGCGGCGTATGCTGCTGCTGAAGCTGAGGTGTTTCCGGTTGACGCACATATTACAGCGCGTTTCCCGTCCTCTAATGCTTTTGCTACTGCTAATACCATTCCCCTGTCTTTGAATGAGCCGGAAGGGTTACAGCCCTCGAATTTTCCGTATAACTTAATCCCTAACCTTTCACTTACGCGAGGAAGATAGATTAACGGTGTCATTCCTTCTTCGAGATTAACGGCGGGTGTTTTGTCTGTTACGGGTAATAATTCCCGGTAATGTTTAAGTACTCCCATTTGTGATTCCTCCTTTTGTTGATGAGGTTACATTATAGGCGATAATTCTTTCCTGAATATGTTTATACTATGCTTTTCTTTTTCAACTCCCGCATAAATAGCGAAAACAACGAGGTCAAATTTTTTGCCGTAATCCTTCAGAGCTTCACGCCATGCACGTGCTACAAGTTTTGCAGGATTCTTGAACGCTCCGCAGCCGAATGCACCCGTAACAAAAATATCAACGCCGTTATACGCACATACACGAAGGATATTCTTTGCGCGTGAAAGATTCATTGCGTACAAATCCTCGTCAGAAATTTCAACATTCATGAAAACATGAGGAGCAGCACAGGTTACGACATCAATCTTCACGAACTCTTCAGGGGATAATCTAGCGGGTATGTAATCGTCATCATCACGGCAAATCACAACATCAGGTGAATATATGCACGTATCACTTGCACGCCAGCCGAATCCGCCCTCATAATGAAAGCTGTAGAAACCTTCCCGCGCTTTTTGAGTCTTCAATGAAGGGTAAAGTGTCGATGAACGGCAAATGCTTTCTTCCTGTGCAAGGCTTCCATTTTCGACTCCTCCGCCGGGGTGCTGTGATGCCGCAAAGTTGAGAACAGCAATTTTCTTGTCCGGGAATTTCCCGTGAAGGTCTAACGCTGTCTGCAATGTCCTTCCCGATATTACGTCTACTTTTCCGGCCTTTACGGTGTCAACTTCCTCTGCAAAATCAGCAGGGTAAACTTTCGTGCGCCTGTTCGTGTCCGCTGAAGCTCTGCTAAGGATAGTATCATTCTCAATAAATTTCAGCGTATCACGGAAAACTTCAGCTAATTGTTCTCTTGTCGGTTTCATGTTTATATCTCCTTTCATCACGGATATTATAATTCACGGTGCTATAATCGCTGAAAATATCACACACAGGAGGCCGGAATTATGGCAGTAAATCTCAGGGGAAGAAGTTTCTTAACGCTAATGGACTTCACGCCCGCCGAAATAGATTATCTCCTTACACTTTCAGCAGACCTTAAATCAAAGAAACGCGCAGGGATTCGCGGTCAGACTCTCGCAGGAAAAAATATCGCGCTCATCTTCGAGAAATCATCAACAAGAACTCGCTGTGCATTCACTGTGGCTTGCAACGATGAAGGAGCATTCCCAGAGTACCTCAACAAGAATGATATTCAGCTCGGCGCAAAAGAAGACGTTAAAGACACAGCCCGCGTTTTAGGGAGAATGTTTGACGGCATAGAGTTTCGCGGCTTCAAGCAGTCAACCGTTGAAGACCTCGCAAAATATTCCGGCGTTCCCGTCTGGAATGGCCTCACTGACTCAGATCACCCGACTCAAGTCCTCGCTGACTTCCTCACGTTACGCGAAAATTTCGGGACTCTCAAAGGGTTAAAGCTGGCTTATCTCGGAGACGGACGCAACAACATGAGCAACGCCCTAATGATAGGCTGCGCGAAAATGGGAATCGACTACGTAGTCAGCACTCCCAAAGAATTAGAGCCCGACTCAAACCTTCTCGAAAAATGCCGTGAAGTCGCAAAGCATTCAACAATCACCGTAATCAATGACCCTTACGAGGCCGTGAAAGGTGCTGACGCTATATACACTGACGTTTGGGTCTCAATGGGTGAGGAAGCACTCAAAGAGGAACGTTACAGGCTCTTGGGAAAATGGCAGGTTACCTCCGAAATCATGAAGGCTACGGGAAAAAGTACAACAATATTTCTTCACTGTCTGCCCGCCGTCAAAGGCTCTGAGGTTACGGAGGAAGTTTTCGAGTCGGAACAGTCGAAAGTTTTTGACGAGGCCGAAAACAGAATGCACACAATCAAAGCCGTAATGGTCGCCACACTCGGAGCATGAATTACAGTAAAAGAAGCCCCCGAATCGAACTTCGCGGGAAACTCGACAGCCTTAACGCGGTAATCATAATGTTACAGGCAAATTCAGAGTCTCAGAATTTTATCGCTGACCTTGAAGAGATTAAAGCGGTCGTGAATCGTATTCAGCGTTGCGAGGCTTGCGGGAAAATTTTTGAGGGCGGATTCACTTTTCGGGGAATCGATTCGGAGGAACTCTATAAACGTTCGCATAATCCGGCGGAATATTACGGATTGGGTCATATTCTCCCTCATCACGAAATGGGAAGGGAGTCGGCCATGTTGAATTTCTTGCGGACATTTGCGAGAGAAACGGAATTATGCGCTGTTCGGGCGTTCGGTGATGATGACAGTCTCAATATCTGCCATATTCTGAACCGACTCAGCAGTGCGATATACACACTCATATATGAATATTTACCAGAAGGCTACAGCAAAGTAATATCATTCGGAAGAAAGGAATGATTCTATTGAGAAAGTATAAATTTGAGACAATACAGTTACACGCAGGACAGGAAACCCCAGACCCAACAACAGACTCGCGTGCAGTCCCAATCTACGCAACAACATCATACGTCTTCAAGGACTCGGCAACAGCAGCAGGACGTTTCGCCCTAACAGAGCCGGGAAACATCTACACCCGCTTAATGAACCCGACAAATGATGTCTTCGAGAAGAGAGTCGCGGCTTTGGAGTCGGGAGTTGGTGCGCTCGCTGCGGCTTCGGGGTCGGCGGCAATCGCTTACGCTGTCCAGAACATCGCGAGGGCAGGAGATCACGTAGTATCATCAACGAATCTTTACGGCGGAACGTTCAACCTTTTCGCAAACACTCTCGTTGAGCAGGGAATAACAACGACATTTGTTGACCCTTCAGACCCACAGAATTTCGCCAAAGCCATAAAGCCCAACACGAAATTACTTTACGCAGAGACGCTCGGCAATCCAAATTCCGACGTTTTCGACATTGAGTCAGTAGCAAAAATCGCCCACGAACACGGAATCCCGTTAATCATCGACAACACGTTTGCGACTCCGTTTCTGTGCAGGCCGATTGAGTACGGAGCTGACATTGTGGTGCATTCGGCGACAAAGTTCATGGGCGGTCATGGCACAGTGATGGGCGGAGTGATTGTTGACGGCGGTAATTTCGACTGGGCTGCGAGCGGGAAATTTCCGGGACTCTCAGAGCCTAACCCATCATATCACGGCGTGAAGTTCACAGAGGCAGCCGGGAATCTCGCGTATATCGTGAAGCTGCGTACAACATTAATGCGTGATTTAGGCGCGTGCATATCACCGTTCAATTCATTTCTGCTGTTACAGGGGCTTGAAACGTTATCGCTTAGGGTTGAACGCCATGTTCAGAACGCATTGAAGGTTGTTGAGTTCCTGAAGAGTCATCCGAAGGTCGCAAAGGTCAATCACCCATCGCTTGAAACGGGAAAGCAGAAGGAGCTTTACGACAAGTATTACCCTAACGGAGCGGGATCGATATTCACGTTTGACATTAAGGGGGACGCTGAGACCGCAAAGAAATTCACCGAGAGCCTAGAGCTTTTCTCGCTGCTTGCGAATGTTGCTGACGTTAAATCGCTGGTCATTCACCCTGCGTCAACGACTCACTCACAGCTGAACGATGAAGAGCTGCTGTCCTGCGGGATTCGTCCGACAACAATACGGCTCTCAATCGGCACGGAACATATTGATGATATTATTGCGGACTTGGAGAAAGGATTTGAGGCTGTGAAGTAAATTCTGAGAGTTTGAAACTTTGACTCCCTTGTGAGAAGTTGCGAGGGAGTTAAATTTTTTTTGACAACGCCCCCACACCTTCAGCAACACCGTTTTGATGTATAAATGGTGAAATGGTGAAATGAGGTGTTATCCAGTATTATTACGCTACCATCTATCATTTGGGGAATCAAATGTTTCTACAACCATACTTCAAAAAATTCTGCATGCATTGTTCCTTTATATCCTAACGGAGCTATGATTTTATGTCCTTGTTTCCCTGCTACTATACTTGTCCTTTCATATCGCCTTCCCTATACTTTCTCATGCACTTCTTGACCTTTGGGAGCTCTAGCATGTTTACGAAATAAATAAGCATCAAGTTTTTCCGCTTCGAACGTAAAGGCCAGCAGAAAGCAGAAACTAATTATATTTTTCGCGCTTTTGTGTTATCATTATCAATGCTTACACTCAAAGCTCAGAATATCGCATTCTGGATTAGCTTTATTCTTGGCTCTGAAGTTTCATACAGGAGGTTATTACATGATCCAGAAGGAAAAGAAACAGGCCGTTATCGCTGAGTTCAAGACGCACGACAACGATACAGGTTCGCCTGAAGTACAGATTGCCGTTCTCACGGAGAGAATACGCGAACTCACCGAACACCTTAAAGTCCACAAAAAAGACTTCCATTCAAGACGCGGTCTCCTCAAAATGGTAGGCTCAAGACGAAGATTATTGCGCTACCTGATGAATAAGGATTTCAACCGTTACCGCTCATTGATAGAACGTCTCGGCCTCAGACATTAGGAGGATAAAATCATGAAGAAAGATATTCACCCTGATTATCAGGAATGCAAAGTTACATGCGCTTGCGGAAATACCTTCATGACACGCTCAACCTTGAAGGAAATCCGTGTAGGAGTTTGCTCGGCCTGTCATCCGTTCTATTCGGGCAAAAAAGGCAGGGTATTAACGGAAGCAGGAAGGCTTGAGAAGTTCCAGCGCAAGTACAAAGGCGTAAATTACGGCCAGAAAACAGAAATCTAGTATCAGCAAAACGCAGAACTACCGGGGGCTGAAATATGCTCCCGTTTTTGTTATTATATTGTCATGATTAACGTTATATTATTGTCGCATACTCCTGAACCTGATGCTCTCGTTGCTGCTGCTGCAAGAATTTGTTACAGCGATGTTACGGCGGGCGAATTGTTACAGGGCGAAGAACAGAATTTATCCCGTAAACTTATTGCTCAACTCTTCAGGAGCGGGCATTTGTCGACGTTTGAACACGTATCGTTCACTTTCGGGGTTGACGGTTTAAGCAGGGTAGCCTCTCATCAGCTAGTGAGGCACAGGTTAGCCAGTTTCAGCCAGCAAAGCCAGCGTTACGTTAAGATGTCAGATGACGCGGATAATGTTGTTGTTCCGCCTTCCGTCAGCAAAAACCCCGACGCTTTAAGGCTCTACACTGAGGCAGTGAGGCATTCACAGGAAA
>JAFSLR010000387.1 GCA_017448375.1 Synergistaceae bacterium
GAAGTTACCTTCTTCAAGTCTTCGCGGCCGAGATTGATATTCTTCCTGATTTTGAACTTAGGAGTCTTAATGTCGCGTACGCTTCTTGCCTGTAACATTCTCTTTCTGAATGCTGCCTTGCCGATTATCACATCAATCTCTGATCCTTCATGCGAGATCGTGAAGCCTTTGACCGTAACGCCGGGTGTCAAAACCTTGCGTATAAACTCTTCTGTTATCGGCTGGCCTATATACTCGTCAAAACTTTCATCGGGCCTGTCAAGCGATACGAGAATATCCCCCGCTAAATTCTCGACAGCGACTCTTATGCGCCTTTCGTTGTCGTTGCGGATTTCCTGCTCAATTTTTGCTACGTCATCTTCCCAAATCATATCGCCCGCAACAAATGATGTGTCGCCTTCCTCTATGACCCGTACTTTGTTGAGGGGCGCGACTTTTCGGAGTATGACTTCTATGTGCTTGTTGTTTATGCTTACGCCCTGAGAGTGATAGACGTATTGAATCTCATCGACAAGCATTTTCTGTACAGCGTTAATCCCTTCAACCTCTAAAAGCTGCTGAGGGTCAATGCTTCCTTCAGTGAGCGGAGTGAGTTTGCTGACTTCCATTCCGACTTCAACGCCCTCTTTGATGTCCTGCCCTGAAGGTATAGCGTGAGTGATAGTTTTCTCTTCTCCGTCGTCCGTAATGCCCTCGATGATGACTTTTCTTTTTCCTTCTGTGATTATCTCTTTGATGTGGCCTTCAATCCCTGCGAGTATGCAGACTTTGCGCGGCCTTCTGACTTCAAAGAGCTGTTCAATTCTCGGAAGACCCTGCGTTATGTCTTCAGCCGAACGGACTCCGCCTGTGTGGAATGTTCTCATTGTGAGCTGGGTGCCTGGTTCGCCGATTGACTGAGCCGCGACGACTCCAACAGCCTCACCGATAGGAACGAGCTTGCGCGATGAAAGGTCATGGCCGTAACATTTCTGGCAGACTCCCTTCTTCAATGCACAAGCTAACGGGCTGCGTACCCATACTTCATTGATTCCGGCGGCCTCGATTTTGCGTGCTAATGCTTCTGTGATTATGTCGCCTGACTTAACGATTAATTCACCGTTTGCGCTTATGTCATGAAGTGAAGTGCGTCCTGCGATACGTTCAGCGATTCCGATCATAGTTTTGCCCTCGCTGATTAACGGCTCTATTTTGATTCCCTTGTCTGTTCCGCAATCGTGCTCAGTGATGATTAAGTCCTGCGAAACGTCAACGAGTCTTCGAGTCAAGTAACCTGATTTCGCGGTACGTAAAGCGGTGTCAGCGAGTCCCTTTCTTGCGCCGTGAGTCGATATGAAGTACTCAAGCATATTCATACCCTCGCGGAAATTCGCCGTAATCGGGTAGTCTATCGTCTTTCCTGTAGGGTCGGCCATGAGTCCGCGAATGCCCGCCATTTGTCCGAGCTGTCCTTTTGAGCCTCGCGCGCCTGAGTCAACCATCATTCGGACGGGGTTATCTTTGCTCATGTGAGCCTCTATGCTGTCGGCGATGTCTTTTGTTGCCTGACCCCATAATTTGCTCTTCTGGTCAAGATACTCGTCATACGTTAGGAGTCCCATCTCGTAATTTTCTTTTGCTACGGAATCTTCTGCTTCAGTTGCGCGTGTAATCTCTGCTTTTTCGTCAGGGATTCTCACGGCTTGGACTCCGAAACTGATTCCGCTTCTTGCTGCCCAGTGATAGCCGAGAGATTTTATTTCGTCAAGCATCTCAACGACTCCGGGGCGGTCTACTTTGTCGTAAGCGTCATCGAGAAGTGAGCCTATTTTCTTTTTGCCTAACTGTTCATTGACGAATCTTAGAGGAGCGGCAATTTTTGTGTTGAACATTACGCGCCCCGGACTCGTCTCGAAAAATACGGCGTGAGGATTTCCGCTGACTTCATCAAAACTGTTTACGATTACAGCCTCGTTTCCGTCAGAAAATTTCCTGCGCCCTTTGGGATGGCCAAAAATTTCGGGATTCTCTTTGAGCCAGATTCTTGCGTTTACGTGAACAGTTCCGTGTGAGATTGCCGACAAAACATCATCCATGCTCATGAAGTGCTGGCCGTCGCCCTTGAGTCCCTCGCGCATGTCGGTCAGGTAGTAAACGCCCAAAACTATATCCTGTGTCGGAGTAACAACGGGTCTTCCGCTTGCGGGTGAAAGGAGGTTGTTTGCTGACAGCATGAGGAGTCTTGCTTCTGCCTGAGCCTCAATGCTTAACGGAACGTGTACGGCCATCTGGTCGCCGTCAAAATCTGCGTTGAAAGCTGTGCAGACCATCGGGTGAAGCCTGATTGCTTTTCCCTCCATAAGCACGGGTTCAAATGCCTGAATGCCGAGTCGGTGAAGAGTCGGTGCGCGGTTGAGCATTACAGGATGATCCTTGATGATGTTTTCGAGAATCTCCCAAATTTCGCCGCCGCCCTTTTCGATTCGTCTCTTTGCGTTTTTGACATTGGGAGCGAGTCCGCCTTCAACGAGCCTGCGAATCACAAAAGGCTTGAAGAGTTCTAACGCCATCTGCTTAGGAAGCCCGCACTGATATATTTTGAGCTGAGGCCCTATGACGATGACCGACCGCCCGGAATAGTCTACACGTTTTCCCAAAAGATTTTGGCGGAAACGTCCCTTTTTCCCGCGCAATAAATCCGTGAGGCTCTTCAATGGACGATTGCCAGCACCTAATACGGCTTTTCCGACTCTGCCGTTGTCGATGAGAGCGTCATC
>JAFSLR010000388.1 GCA_017448375.1 Synergistaceae bacterium
TCTCACGGATAAGAATTTAAGTCTCTGCCGTTATCCTTCCCTCAGTGAACGGAGCGACTTAACCAATTAGCGCGTTTTTCATTCATGGCTGATTTTACAGAACACCTCCCGCTTAAAGATTTGCCGTTCCCCGAAACGTAACCCGGCCTTCAAACTTAAAACTGGCAGAAGATTTAGCGGTTTTCGAGGTCGGCATTCAATCACCGGACTACGCATTTACGACGAGAATTATACACGCAAAAACCCTTATTTTGCAAGCCCGATTAAAATATACACTTTAAGACATTCAAAATTCAGAAGACAGGCGGGTTTTTAATGTTTACGGGAATAATTGCTGAGTTCAATCCATTGCATTTTGGACACGAATCACTGATGAAATTTTCATGCGGCCTTCCAGATTCTGAGGGAGTAATAGCTGTACTGTCATCAAATTTTACGCAAAGGGGATCGCCTTCCGTAGTCAGCAAATTCGACCGGGCATATACGGCCGTGAAAGCCGGAGCTGATTTAGTGATAGAGATTCCGTTTCTATATTCGTGTTCAGCGGGCCAAGATTTTTCGCGGGGAGCTGTGAATATTCTGGGTCGTTTGGGATGTGTTTCGAGGATAGCATTTGGGATGGAGAACCCTGAATTTGATTTTGAGACTCTTTCGGGGATTATGGCGAATGAACCTGAAAGTTTCAGGGAGATTTTGAGATTTGAGCTTGGTCGCGGTGCATCGTATTCCAAAGCGTTGGCGATTGCGATTGAGGGTGAAATTTCGGGTGCAGGGGATTTCATCACGAGGCCGAACAACATGCTTGCGGTTTCGTACATGTCGGAAATAAAGCGCGGGGGCTATAAGATTTCGGGTGTACCGTTCAGGCGCGAAGGTGGAATAACGAGCCGTGCGATTCGAGATGACATGGCCGGGAACTTTGAGATGATGCCGGAATATTCGCGTGGAGTTCTTGAGATTTGCGGGCGTGAAGGGAGGATTTCGGACGCGGAAAAATTATGGCCGATATTGCAGGGGATATTGATACGGTCAAGGGCTGAGGAATTGCGGAAAATTTACGGAATTGACGAGGGGATAGAGGGATTATTTCTCAAACGCTGGAGGGAGTCATTAAGCCTTGAGGATTTCATCGGACGGTGTGTATGTGCGAGGTACACGAGGGCGCATATACGTAGGAGAATTATATACATACTTTTGGGGTTGAAACGTGATAATGTTAATGAGGCATTGAAAGGTGAAGTGCCTTATGCGAGGGTTCTTTCTTTCACTGAGAAGGGGCGCGGGATTCTGAGAATGTTACGGAAAGTTTCAGGGATACCGATTATAACGAGGCTTAAAGATTCGGAAGGTGTTACGGGGAAATATTTTTCTGAGACTGAGTACAGGGCTTCCGAGCTTTACGAGCTTACGATGAATCGTCCTGATATGACCCGCGAATCTCAGAAAGTGCTAAAATTCCTCTAAAAATTTTTACAGGAGCGATTGAATGACACGTAAACTTTTCACATCAATACTTATGGCACTGACTCTTTTATGTGCATGTTACGGGCTTTACCCGCGAATAATGCTTGAGTCGGCAAACACTAACGTAGCAATAATATCTGATTACCGGGAAATAACAGCACTCGCAAAAAATTCGGGTCTCGGAGTTGACGAGGCTATAGAGATTCTCAAGGCTAACGGGCTTTCGGGACTCATGGTCAGCGAACTCACAGGGGACAGCGTAACTCACGGGATCGGCCATGCTGAAATCAAAGCAGCAGGTGATAATCCCAACAGCACCGAAGGAACAATCATAACGATAAAGCCATTCAGCGAACACAAAATACTCCTCAATGAATGGCTGCGCCTGAGATTCGGAATATCGGACGACAAGAGAGGGCCTATACTCCTGACAATGCCTTCAAACATGATAAAGAACTCAGGAATAATCCCCGACATTGACGGCCTCGAATCAGCAAAGAAAGCCGGACTCAAAATATATTACCGTCCTGCGCCTTCACCCGGGCATTTGTCCGACAAAGCCGCTTTAATGTTACGGAATGTGAACGAACATTATCATATTGATGTCTTCACGCCTTCAGGGGAATACGTTTCAGGTTACCCGGATGTCAGCGCACTCGCAAACGCAGCGAAGGAACTCGGAATCCCCGTAGCAAAAGTAGAGTTCTCGAAGCAGGTCGGAGAACCCCAGCTCAACGCAGCAGTATCACCCATGCTTCTATCACTTCACAGCGTAACGAACGAGGAAATGACATCACGGAGAATTTCACGCCAGACACTAAGAGAGAGAATGATTAGGGCTGCCGTTGAACGCTCAGTGAGATTATTGCTTTACCGAACAGCACCAATGAACACTGCAAACTTCAAGTTCTCTGATTACGCGGAGGAAGTGAGGTTATTGGGGGAGTCTCTGAAGTCTCACGGATTCAATTTGGCGTGGCCTGATACGGTTTATGCGCGGGGAAATTTACGGCCTAATATATTTTCGGCTCTTGCGATGTCGGCGGTGTTAATGTTCTGCGTTTACAGCTATTTCGTGAGAATGGGAATGACTGAGAACGTTAAGACTCAAATCATCTTTGCGGTTTCGGGGGTAATACTTTCGGTGATGATCCTGAAAGTGTCAATAATGGCGAGATTAGCGGGGGCGTTGACAGCACCTATGATAGCGGCTGAGGCATCATTGCTTGCGATGGACGAGGCGAAATCACGGCGTATCATACCTGCGTTTGCGTTTGTTGTGATAGGGGGACTTTCGCTAGCGTCATTCTTCAGCGTAACGGACTACATGATGAGGCTTAAAGCGTTTTCGGGCGTAAAGCTGACGTTAATGCTTCCTCCAGTGCTAGTGTTACTTCATGACTTGAAACGGAGAATACACCCTGAGTCGCTCACGGAATTTTTATCGCGCCCGCCTTTGTGGGGTGAAATAATACTTTACGGGGCGTTAATGGGTGCGATAGGTTTTGCGGTTCTGAGGAGCGACAATGTAGCAAACATTTCCGGCCTTGAGACGAGACTTCGCGAGTCCCTCGAACACTTGCTGATTGCGCGTCCCCGTACACGTGAAGTCCTTGTGGGTTACCCGTCATTGCTGTTATGGGGATTCTTGGTGAGGAACGGTTACTTCAAACTTTACCGTGAAATATTCAGGATAGGTGCGGTATTGGGATTTTCATCGGTGATAAACAGCTTCTGCCATTTCCACACGCCAATGATGTTGATACTTTTGCGGGAATTTAACGGATTATGGACGGGATTGCTTGCGGGGTTAATCGTTGTGTGTGTGATAAAGTTTGCTGTGATTCCTGTCTTGAGGCTGATACGGCCTGTAATAAGCTGATGAGGCGTTACAGTGCGGCGTTAATCGGGTATTACGGCTTCGGGAATCTCGGAGATGAGTTGCTCCTGAAGGCGTGTATTGACATTCTCGAAAGCTGCGGGATAAATCGCGGCCGTATAGTCGTCCTCTCGAATGACCCTGAGAATACAGCGCGTGAATTTTGCGTTGACGCTGTAAACCGCTGGAGGCTGTCTGAAGTTCTGAGAGTGTTCCGTGAAAGTGAGAGGGTGATTTTCGGCGGCGGAGGAATATTTCAGGACAGGACGAGCGTAAAGTCATGTGCGTGGTACTGGGGAATCGTGAGGCTTGCGCGTTTGATGGGGGCTGAAGTTTCCGCATTGGGGCAGTCAGTCGGGCCATTGGAGTCTGGGTTGTCGCGGATTCTTTCGGGAAATGCTCTGAGGGCTTGCAGGGTTCTTCATGTGAGGGACGATAAATCACTGAGGCTTTCGGAGTCTCTCGGCTGCCGGAATGTTATTCGGGGCTGTGATTTGGTGATGACGCTAAAGCCTGAGAGCCAATTAACGCCTGTCAACCGTCAAAAAATGCTCGTAAACGTCCGGCCATGTCCAGAGCTTGAGCACTACGCTGAAATATTACGCCCTAATCTTGATGATACCGCTGTAGGAGTTGCGATGTCGCCTGAAGATGAGACTGCATTGTCGGTCTTGGGGCTGAGTGAAACCGTGAGGGTAAATTCATTCCGTGAGGCCGGAGAGTTATGGAGGACGGCGAAATCTGCTGTGGGAATGAGATTGCATTTCGGGGTTTTGTCGCGAATTTTCAGGACTCCTCTTGCGGTGATGCCTTATGACGTTAAGGTGAATGAGTTTGCCCTTCAATCGGGCGTACCCTGCATAGCTGATGAATGGACAGAGCCTTCAATGCCGATTCCGATTCCTGAAAGTGCGAATGAAATATATGATACGTTCAAGGAAATAATGCGCTCCCCCTGTCATTAACGGCAAGGGGAGATTTTCTATTCTGCTGAAATTGTGAGAGTAACTTCGGGTTTGTCGAGAATTTCTGAGAGTTCGGAATGTGATTTGCCGATGATTTTTCCGAGCCGAGTATAAGCCCATGAGTTAGAGCCGTGAAATATGACGATCTGATTCCCAGAGTAAAGCACAATATCTCCCGGCTTTGTCGTAATCTGAGAGTCTTTGCGGGGAATGTTACGGCCAATTCTCCCGACCTGCTCAAATCCTCCGTAAGCAGACATTTCTACCGTAAGGGGCGCAAGGTTCTTGAGGGCTTTAACGCTCTCGTTGTTCTCCCATTCGACAGGGATATTCACGCCGTCAATCATAATCTCCATTTCACCGCAGAAAGCCTCCGACGCAAACGCAAGAGTCATAACCATAACCGCAATAAAAATTATTCCGCGCAAAATACCTTTTCTCCTCTCAGAATCGTAATCTCAGGGACAAATCCTCTTCTGCCTTTCCGCGTATTTCCGTCAGCGTCAGAGAACTCTATAATTTTATCGTCCATTCTGCAAATCACCAAGTCAGCGTCATAGCCCTTAATGATTTTTCCGGCTCTGTCAGAAATTCCGAGTCTCTCTGCCGGATTGAGAGTTACGGCTTTAATCACGTCAGCAAGACTCATTCCGAGATTCAGGAACTTTGACATTACGCGCGACAAGTCCCACATTATCGGGCCGTTGTGATATGTTGCGGGCGTTGCATCACTGCTTATGATGTCCGGGAAAAATCCTGCCTTTTCTGCTGACTCTGCAACGGGGTACGTGAAATTGATTCGCCCGTTCCCAACCTCGAATATAACACCGCGTTTTCTCGCCTCAATTATTCCGGCCTTAACGTTTCCTTTGTCATCAATAATCGTTGAGCCTCTTCCGTTATATGTGTGGCTGTAAATGTCGCCTTCCCTGAGAATCTCTGCGACTCTCTCTGCGTCTTCTGGCGGGTCTGTCGGGTGAACGCAGACGGGGAGTCCCAATTCATTACCCATATTCACGGCGTTAATCAGCGGTTTTATTCCGAGTTCCTTGACGATACCTTTGCTGATTCTGACTTTGAGTCCCTTAATCATTCCGGGATATTCATTCATTATCCGCTCAATATCTTTTAACGACATCAAATTATCGTCTAACGGCTCTGATATTCCCTTTCCGGGCTGGCCTACGGGCGAAATGTTGATGTATGTTGAAAGTTTTAACTTCTTCCCGGCAATATCACAGTGATACATAGCAGGGTAATTGATCCATCCAGCAGAGCCCATATCAACAGCACGTGTTACGCCTGACGACAACAATTTATCCGCGTCCATTCCGAATGTGCTCCCGTGCCTGAATATATGAACGTGGAAATCAATAAATCCCGGAAAAACAAATCTCCCCCCAGCATCAATAACAGAACGCGCCCGGAGAGAATGACTCTCCCCGGACGTGAAAACTTCTGCGATACGTTCACCGTTAAGCGCAATGCTGTTACCCTCAGTTACGATTCCTGTTACGGGGTCTAACAGTTTCGCGCCGGCAATCACTAAATCATACATACTTCACCTCATGCGTAGAAAGGCCAGAACAACGGAATAATCAGCACGCACGCAATGAGGAATACTATTGCGAGTCCGATGTTGCTCTTGAAGTAGTCATTGAACTTGTAACCGCCGTATGAGTAAATCAGGTTCGCAGGAGGACAGGCGATGGGCGACAATATAGACATCGTTGACGCTATTCCCAATACCATAATCATTGCGCTCGGTATGACTCCGATTGTGTTCGCAACGGCTATAACTATCGGCATCAGAAGCGTAACCGTAACTACATTCGACATGAACTGAGTCATAACAGTAGTCAGCAAGAATATGATTATTGTTATGAAGTATACGTTTGTCGAACCGCCTATAATCTTTATCAGCAAGTCCGCGATTGCCTGAGCTGCTCCCGTATTCTTGAGGGCTGTTGACATGGGAACCATTCCGCCGAGAAGTATCACTGTCTTAATGCTCACCATCTGGTAGGCTTGGCGTTCGGTGAAAATTCCGCAGAGTACTTCAGCAACAGCACCGGCGATTGCGATAAAGTACGCGGGGATTCCGACCTGCTTCTCGAATACCATTCCCAGAAATACAAGGAAGAATATTGTTACAGCGACTCTCTGCTTCCATTTCGGGACATCTTTCGGCGCACCCGAAGCGTAAAGTGCGTCATCACCCGAACCGCTCATAGGTATATCAGGCAGGAACTTATAGCCGATGAAATACATGTAGACTAACATAATCAGCGTCAAAGGAAGTCCGGCCTTCCCAATCTCAAAGAACGGGAAAGGGTATCCGAGTGCTTTAATCTGGTCGCCTATGAGGACGTTTATAGCCGCGTCCCCTACGAGCGTTAATCTTCCTCCAGACATTGCACCGAGAAATGAAGCCATAAGCAGCTTTGAATGACTGAATCCCGTCTTTGTGCAAACGCCCATTATTATTGGTATGAAAACCGCAACAGTTCCCGAATTGCTGAGGCCTGCTGAGAGTATAGCCGAGAGAATCATTATTGCCATTATCATCATGCGCTCAGTTTTTGCGAAACGTGTTACAGTCTGCGCTATCATGTCGCAAATTCCCGTCTCGAAAAGTGCGCCTCCGACAATAACGAGTCCTATGAGCATTAATATCGTGTTGCTTGCGAAACCTGAGACCGCCGTCTTTGCGTCAACAATCCCGAAAGCTACAAGGGCAATCATTGACAGCATGATAGTAAGGTTGACGGGGATTTTCTCAAGAAGGAATGAGATTACCGCCAGTACGAGAATTACGAGGGTGATTGCCATCGGTGAAAACATATCGCGTTATCCTCCGTTATGCCTCGTAAACTTCGTCGCGAATCTCAAACTCTTTCTGCTCAAGAGTCTTGTATACCCAGTCGCGGTTGATAGTGCCTTCGCGGGTCTTTTCGAGTTTGCCCTCGTCAGCTGCCTGGAATTTCTTTGCGTCCTCAAGTACTTTTGCGGCATCTTTGCGAGGGATAACGATTACGCCGTCAGGGTCAGCGAGGATAATATCGCCGGGGTTGACGCTGATTCCTCCGCATGAAATCGGTACGTTGAGTTCGCCGGGGCCTTCTTTGTAGGGGCCTCCGGGGGTAGTTCCGGTGCAGTAGACGGGGAAGTCCCATTTTCCGATCTCGTCAATGTCGCGGATTGGGCCGTCAAGGATTATTCCTGCGATTTTCTTCTGGAGGTAAAGATATGCCATCATAACTTCACCCATTAATGCGCGTGTTGAGTCTTCCTCGTTTGAGACCACGAGAACATCGCCCTCTGAGCAGTAGTTGAGTGCGGCATGAAGTGCGAGGTTGTCTCCTGCGCGGCACTTCACCGTAAACGCAGGGCCGGCCATCATCTGAGCTTTAGGCTTGCTGACGAGGTGAATACGGGGGTTCATGGCCGAACTTCTTCCCATTACATCGGCTGTGTTTGATGCGGGTATGTGCTTGAACTCCTCAACGAGTTTGGGGTCAGGCATGTGGCGTTTAAGGTATATTCTTTTTCCGACTGACATAATATTTGTCTCCTTTTTGTGTAATCATTTTGTGGATGAACGAATATTACAGCAGTAGTATCACTAACTCAAACAGCGATAATTTTACTTGCGGACAAAAATATTTTGTTGATGAAATTCTGAGGCAGCCGGAAATATTTTGACCAGCCGCCCCCCGTAAAATCTAAATCGAAGAAAGAAGCAAAGCAAGTATTACACCCATTACAGAATGAACAAGCCAGAACCGTATCGTTACAGCCGTCTCATCAAGTCCCTTTTTCTGATAATGATGATGCAACGGGGCCATGAGAAATATTTTCCTGTGAAGTTTCCTTATCGTGAAAATCTGAATCGCTGAGCTCAGCATATCAACAATAAATATGAATCCCGCCGGAATTACCGCAATCGTCCGACCGTTAATCACACACAAAGCCGCCAATGCTCCCCCCAGAAAATGAGACCCCGTATCACCCATAAATGTTTTTGCCGGCCTTACGTTGAAGAACATAAATCCCGCCGTCATTCCGAAAAGCTCAATCATCGTCCGAGAATTGAATCCCCCAGCAGGAATCAATATCATCATCACAGCAACCGAAATCATGAAACTTCCCGCTGCGAGTCCGTCAAGACCGTCCGTAATATTCACCGCGTTAATCGTTCCCGCCGTTATCAGGAATGAAACAGGAATCGTAATCCATGAATATCCGTCAAAAATTCCCGGCCATAGTCCCAATTTACCCCGAAAGAATACAGCCATTACCCACAAAGCACAAAGTAACAGCTGTAATTTGAGTTTCGACAGACTCGAAAAGCCCTCGCTTGTGTGCGAACGGAATTTCATCCAGTCGTCAGCAAA
>JAFSLR010000389.1 GCA_017448375.1 Synergistaceae bacterium
CAGGAAAATTTAGCGATTAACACCGTGCTGTCTCACAAAACTAAAATCTACAATCACCGTCAGCAAAGAGAAATCGCAAAAAAGGTTATGGAGACTCTTAACCTGAATTTAGACCTTGATGTGAGAGTTGAGCAACTGCCGGTAGCGTCAAAACAGTTAATCGCAATCGCCCGGGCTTTATACGCAAAGGCTAATTTCCTGATACTTGACGAGCCGACAACAGCATTAACACGCAAAGAAGTTGACAGGCTGTTTGAATTGATACGCGGCCTGAAGGAAAAAGGGATGACCGTTCTTTTTGTCTCACACAAACTCGATGAGATGTACGAGATTTCCGACAGCATAACGATAATGCGATCAGGTGAAGCAGTCTACACAGGTGAAATGAAGAGTCTAAGCGAGGACGATTTCACACGGTACATGACCGGCCATGACATAGCTTTTGACACGAACAAGAACCCCGAAGGACGAATCCGCAAAGACGTTCCGCCCGCACTTGAAGTGAAAGACTTATCGGGGCCGGGATTCCGTCATGTGTCATTCTCTGTTCAGCCCGGCGAAATTCTAGGGATTACGGGGCAGTTAGGCTCAGGAAGAAGCGAACTGTGCAACACGCTTTTCGGAATCACAAAGTCAGAAGGCGGGAAAATTTCACGAGACGGAAAAGAGACAAGCATTCACTCTGTTACTGACGCAATACAGAACGGTATAGCCCTTGTACCTGAAGACAGACTCACAGAAGGGTTATTTTTGCCCGTCTCAATCATGGAAAATATCACCCTCGTAAACTACAAGGACTTCACACGAAACGGAATTTTGAGCCAATCAGCGCAGGAGCAAAACTCTTCCGAATGGGTCAAAGAGATTCACGTGAAAACTGACGATCATTTGCTGCCCGTTCAGACGTTATCAGGAGGAAATCAGCAAAAAGTAGTCCTCGCAAAATGGCTGTCAACAAAGCCGAAAGTATTAATCCTCAACGGCCCGACAGTAGGAGTCGACATAGGCGCGAAATATGACATATACCAGCATTTGAGGGACTTGGCCTCGTCAGGAATGGCCGTAATTGTTGCGTCTGATGATTTGGCCGAAGTTGTGAGACTCTGCGACCGCTCAATCGTAATGCGGGGCGGCGTAATGTCGGGTGAAATTCCAGGCGAAGAGCTTACAGCGGAAAATCTCACCAAAGCGATAATGTAGGAAGGAGGCCTTAACGTGAAAAAATTACTGGGAAAAAATGAGTTTTACGTCGCGTTAATCATCGTGATATTAGCGGCATTCATTCAGGCGAAATCGGGATTATTTTTCGCAGTCAACAACATCGTAGACCTTTTCAGGGCAATAACAGTAAACGCAATTTACGCCCTCTGCGCTATGTTCGCGTTCGTAAGCACGGGGGCTGATGTCTCTTTCCCAATGATTGCCGGAATGAGTACATATATCGTCTTCAAGCTCGGTGTTGAGACTGGACTCCCTGCTTTTGTCCTCGTGATTATCGCGCTGGTTATCGGTGCTATTTGCGGGTGCGTAAACGGATTCTTCATCGTAAAGTTTCATTTCAACTCGCTGATTGTTACGCTGTCAACGTCATCAATTTGTTACGGTATTGCTTTCGGAGCGTTGAAGGGAGTCCGCATTAATGTCCCTGATCCTTTTATGCCGTTCGCAAACTGGAACATTCTCAAGGTTACGAGTTCGCAGACAGGACTCGGAGCTTCACTGCATGGCGCGTTTGTCGTGATGTTATTGATGTATCTATGCGCGTATATAGTGCTGAATCATACGATGATAGGCCGTGCGATTTACGCTATCGGAGGAGATGAAGTTTCAGCACGGCGGGCAGGGTTCAAGGTTGACGCGATTCGATTCTCTGTGTTTGTGGCGAATGGTATTGCGTCGGCGATTGGCGGATTGTGCTATGCGTGCATGTGCCGTAACTGCTCACCGATGGAATATTACGGCGGCGAAATGATAGTGATTGCGGCAATAGTTCTCGGAGGAGTCAGACTCACGGGCGGACACGGCTCACTGCTTGGGTGCTTCCTGGGGACGTTCCTTCTGGGGATGGTGTCGAACTCGCTCACGATGATAGGAGTCTCGGTGTACTACCAGAATGTGTTTCTCGGAATCATAATCATACTGGGAGCGTCAATAGCGGCGATTCAGGCGGCAAGGTCAATGAAGACAGTATCATCGTCAGAAAAGGAGGGCAAATGATGAGCGCGGGCAGGAGATTTAGAGTCAACAGTGATTTTCTGAGGATGCTTATGATTCTGGCGGTGCTTCTCATTTTCGCCGGGATTACAAGAGGCTCTGCGTTCATGAGCGTGCTGAACTTCCAGACGATTGGCAAACAGCTTACGGAATACGGGCTAATGGCTATGGGACTCTCCCTCGCTATGATAACGGGAGGCATTGACCTTTCGACAGTCTACATCGCTAACTTGTGCGGGGCATCGGCGGCTCTCATCATGAAGTCTATAGCTCCGCAGGGGCAAATCTGGGGAATACTCATCGCGTGCGTTGC
>JAFSLR010000390.1 GCA_017448375.1 Synergistaceae bacterium
GAACAACGGCCAAATCTTTGCGGAGAAATAATACTCGCACTTAACGACAACAGGGTGAAATATCCCCGTAATCACAAAAGCAAATCCCCCTATAATGATTCCTGAAAAGTTCAAACCTCAATCACACCTTGCACTTTCTCAGCAGAAGAATCAAATAATGACCCAAGCACGCAAACAATATCATAACCGCTATGTAATCACCGATGAAATACATAAACGGCTCGTCAAAATCAAAGAACACAAACTGAGAGTTCAATATCATATAATCCCAAATGTTACGCCGTACAAAAGCATATCCCCCGTAAACAATAATCACAAATGCTATAACATGAGGAACGATTCCGCCGGGCCTCCAGCGTTTGAACATCATCGCGCTGAATATGTGCCAGTTCAACCCGATATGAAAGCTCATTATCACATACCCCCAGAATGACGCTGATATATGCGCAGTCCTCGCAAATGACATTAACCCCTCAGAAAACGGAAGCTCAAATATCCTCGACATTATTAGCCCGCTGAACGTCAGCAGAATTACATCAAGTATCAGGAATATATTTGCCAGCGTCATTATGACTCGCGAGAGATTGTAGCGTCCCTTGAATAGAGTCTTAATCCACCACCTATTGAGCCACAAATGAATCAAGAATAATATTATCAGGCTTATCCCTAAAATTTCGTGAATCAATGAGCCGTACTCGTAACCGTCAAATGTGAATGACGAAAACTTTTCGAGAGTCTCAGAAATTACCGGGCCGATTAACTCGTAGGACATCGAAAGCAGCAGCAATATCGTCATCAAAATATCTATAATGGGTCTGAGCATTTAATTTTTTCACCCCGCAGAAATTCAGACATTATATAATTATACTCAAAAACTTTTCTGTTGAAGGGCAGGTTAATATTTTGAGCGTAAATTTTGGGGATGTCCTGAGCTTGATACGGGCAAAAGGTGAGATTGCTAATGTCCGCGTGAAGTCTCAGGACAATCTTAATGTGAAGATTTCCGAAGTCATTTCCGACAGCAGAGACGTAAAACCCGCTACCCTCTTCGCTTGCATTACGGGCGAAATCTCAGACGGTCATAAATTCGTCAGCATGGCCGAGTCTAACGGTGCTTGCGCTCTCCTCTGCGAGCATGAAGTGGAATCGGATCTGCCGCAAATAATCGTTAAGCGCGTACGTGATTATCTCGGTGAAATTTCATCACTCGTCTACGATAACCCGTCAGCAAAATTATTGATGGTCGGAATCACAGGCACTAACGGCAAAACTACAACAAGTTACATCACCCGCTCAATTCTTCAGGCCGCCGGAATACGCACCGGGCTTTTAGGGACAATCATCGAGTCGGACGGCGTTACAGACAAGGAAGCTGACCGCACTACACCCGAAAGCTGCATAGTTCAGCGTCAGTTATCCCGCATGGTCGCGAACAAATGCGGGGCTTGCGTCATGGAAACTTCATCGCACGGACTATACTTGGGACGGCTCAAGGGCGCATTATATGACGTTCCAGTTTTCACGAATCTTTATCCCGAACACTTAGACTTCCACAAGGACATGGAGAATTATTTTGCCGCAAAGAAATTACTCTTCACCGACTACACAAAGCCGGATTTCTGCGGGGCTGTGAATCACGATGACCCTTACGGCCGGAGACTCTCGGAGGAATTTCCCGGCAAAGTTCGCGGTTTCGGACTCAATGAGGGCGCGTCATCACGGGCAGTTGAGACTCACACCAGCATTAACGGCACTGATATTGTGATTGAGGCTGACGGATTCGGGACTCTGAGGCTTCATTCGCCTTTAGTGGGTGAGTACAACATCATGAATACGCTTTGTGCTGTTACGGCCATGCGCGGAAGAGTCGACGACTCAGCAATCATTGAAGGAGTCGCAAACGTACCCCAAGTCCCCGGAAGACTCGAACGTATTGACCTCCCTAACGGCGCGTGCGTATTCGTTGATTTCGCGCATACACCGTCGGCTTTGCGGAGCGTTCTCGGAGTGATACGGAAACTTTCAGGCAATGACAGGCGGATAATCTCAATGTTCGGGCACGGAGGCGGACGTTACCAGCAGAACAGACCCGAATTAGGGCGTGCAGCCTCAGAATTTGCCGATGAAGTCTTCATCACCTCAGACAACGCACGTGAGGAAGAACCCTACGAGATCGCGCACTCAATCGCAGAAGGAGTCAGCATTCCTTACCGCGTTAATGTTGACAGGCCCGAAGCAGTACGCACAGCATTGGACAGCCTCAAAGCAGGGGATATTCTTGTGATTACGGGAAAAGGCCCTGAGCGTTTCATAACGATAAAGGACAAAAAGATTCCGTTCAATGACGCTGAAGCCGTTAAATCATGGAGGGACTCACATTAACATGAACATGACGCTTGAAGAACTGTTTGACAATGTGCCGGAAAATTTTGCGCGTATGGAGTTCCCGAATCATCTTGCGACTGACAGCAGGGACGTTGAAAAGGGCGGGGCATTCGTTGCGCTTGAAGGTGAAAAGACTGACGGACATAATTACATTCCGCAGGCAGTCTCAAACGGTGCAGGACTCGTAATCGTCCGTAAAGGCAAGAATCCCGGCGGACTCTCCGTACCAGTCATTGAGCTTGAGAACCCCGAAAGAGATTTAGCCTCCATAGCCTCAAGGAAGCTCAAAGCCCATGACCTTAAAGACATAATCGGCATTACCGGCAGTGTCGGGAAAACTACAACGCGCGCAGCCCTTCAGAAAGTTTTGTCCCCACGCTTTAACGTTCACGCGCCCGAACGGAGTTTCAACACTCTCATAGGCTGTACGGCCACGATAATGGCAATGCCGAAGGAGACGGAGATTCTTATTCT
Source organism: Synergistaceae bacterium (assembly GCA_017448375.1). GTDB lineage: Bacteria > Synergistota > Synergistia > Synergistales > Aminobacteriaceae > JAFUXM01. The sequence continues at coordinate 2,860 of JAFSLR010000390.1, forward strand.
GGAATTTGGAGCGAACAAGCCCGGCGAAATCTCAGAGCTTACGGAGTATTTCCCGCCGTCAATCGCAATCTTGACCGCAGTAGCACCTGTACACCTTGAGGGATTCGGAACGGTTGAGGGAGTCCTGAATGAGAAGATGAGAATCACGAACTCCGCGAATCTCCGAAAAATCATCTTCAACAACGACAACGAATATTTATCGGAGGCTTTCAAGTATTACGTAAATTCAATGGGAGTCGGGGAGCATAAAGACTCGGATTTCGTCATCAGCCATGACACATCAGAGTACACGCTTCCGGCAATGTCATTCGTACTGGCTTACAGAATCACTCAGGAAATCGCACGATTCACCGTAAACATTTGGGGAAAACATAACGCCGTACCCTTGTCGCTTGCGTCAGCTGTAGCGCATGAGCTAGACATACCGCTTCAAGAGAGCGCAGAGTCCCTAAGAGATTTTGAGGCTTTAACGGGTCGCGGAAGAGTCATAATCCTTGATGAGGGGCGAAAGTTTGTAGTTGATGACGCATATAACGCTAATCCGGCCTCAATGAGGGCATCACTTGAGACGTTTGCGAGGGTGAAATGTGCGGGAAAAGTTGCGGTGCTCGGTGAAATGCGCGAGCTTGGGACGAATGCGGCCATGTATCACGCTGAACTTGCACCCTTGCTTGAAGGAATTGACACGGTGATTCTTGTGGGTGAAATTTGGCGCGAGGCGTTGAAGGGGGATTACGTTTACGCTGAGGACTGGCGGAAAGCTCTCGAAGTCCTGAAGGGTATTGACGGCTGGCAGGGACTTTTAGTGAAAGGCTCGAACAGTATCGGACTCTCAAACATCATCAGGGAAATCGCAGAATGAAATTTTTGACGGCGGTAACATTCTTCGCACTGAGCGTAATACTTCAGCATTTCTGGATAAAGTGTCAGCAGAAAATTCACCTAACGCAGCAGCAGAAATGGTACGGAGTGAACATCGACAACGA
>JAFSLR010000054.1 GCA_017448375.1 Synergistaceae bacterium
ATTGACGCAAATTTGAGGCTTGTTGTGAGTATTGCGAAAAAATATATCGGGCGCGGAATGTTATTCCTTGATTTGATTCAGGAAGGGAATTTAGGGTTAATACGTGCTGTTGAAAAATTTGATTACAGAAGGGGCTTCAAGTTCAGCACATACGCAACATGGTGGATTAGGCAAGCGATAACAAGGGCGATTGCTGACCAGGCGAGAACAATACGAGTCCCCGTTCACATGGTAGAGACTATCAACAAAATGGTGAGAATGTCGCGACTTCTCGTTCAGGAATTAGGCCGCGAACCTACTGATGATGAAATAGCCGCTAAAATGGGAATTGAGCCTTCAAGGGTCGAGGAAATTCGGCGCATATCACAATTACCCGTATCACTCGAAACACCAATAGGCGAGGAAGAAGACTCACAGCTCGGAGATTTCATTGAGGATCACGAACTTCCGAGTCCCGATGAGGCCGCCGCAGGTCATTTGCTTCACGAACAAATAGAAGAAATGTTGTCAACACTCTCAGACCGTGAAAGGGAAGTATTACATTTCAGGTTCGGGCTTGAAGACGGTCATTCATACACGCTTGAGGAAGTCGGGAAAAAATTTAACGTAACAAGAGAGAGAATCCGCCAGATAGAAGCGAAAGCACTCCGCAAATTACGCCAGCCAAGCAAGAAGCTGAAGGATTTTCTGGATTAGGGGGAGTCAATGTCGGCAAAAAGTTTCATCAAAACCGTAAAGGGTGCAAAGCGCGGTTACTCCTTCGCACAGAATCTTCATTACAGGCTCGGAGCAGTTATGCTTGTACTTGCGGGGCTTTTGTGCGGGAGTGCGTTCTTTGTGTGGTGGCTGGAAAAAGATTTCAGGGGATCATATTTCGACTCGCTCTGGACGATAATGTTCACGCTTATAGGACAGGGGGAATTTGCATCATATCCTCATACGTTCAGCGGAAAGATTATAGTGTTCCTGATTTCAGTTTTCGGCGTGGCGATTCTCGGAGTCGTTTTTGCGGAAGTGTTGCAGAGAATCATTAACAGCAAGATACGTCAGATATTAGGGGAGATGATGGGTATAAATACGTGCAAGTTTGAAGGCCATGTGCTTTTATGCGGCTGGAACACTAAAGGGAGTCATATACTCAGAGAGCTTACAGCATCGGGGACTCAGGCGGCTTTAATCGCGAAGGAAAGACCGCAGGATTTAGACGGCAATGTATTCTTTGTTCAGGGGAATCCTTCAGAGCGTGAGACACTTCTGCGCGGGGGAATACAGAAAGCACACAGCGCAATAATCCTTAAAGACCCGAATTTCGGTGAAGATGATTCCCATTCGATATTAACGGCACTTGCTGTTGAGGACTCTGCGCCGGACGTTTATACGGTTATGGAGCTCGATAACCCAGACAACGAACGCTACGCAAGGTACGCCCATGTTGATGATATTCTGTACTCCGACAGCCTCGTCGCGAACATTACGGCCATGTGTACGCAGAATGAAGGAATTTCAGCGTTCATCAAGGACATATTGTCGACAGCTGATGAAGGGCACAGCTTCGCGTCATTTGATGTTCCGGAAGATTACAGGGGCAAAACGATTCGGGAAATGTTCGGATTCCTTAAAGGTGAGGGCGGACTCCCTATCGGAGTTCTTACACCGCCGAGAATGGACGGGCATATTCCGTCCTCAGAGTGGGTGTCGCAGGTTAATCCGCCGGATAATATGGTGATTACTCTTCCGATGAAGGTCGTGTGCATTGTGAAGGATAGCGGGGGAGATCAAGAGTAATGTTGTCAATGTTGCCATTTCTCCGGCCATAATGAAATTCTGGTGAAAACTTTCCATGTATAACTTTTAGATAATTATTCGGTGATTTTTATTCTTAATATTTGTCGAAAATGCTATAGGAAAGCTGCGGAACTTCTCGTGAAATTTAGGAGTGCGGGGAAAATTGCGGGGCTGAAGCCTGAAGACTTGATGACGGTTACAGGGATTGGGGAGAAACTAGCGGTTAAGATTCTTGAGGGGCTGAGGAAATGAGGAAGAATAAACTTGCCGTGCCTTTCGTGAAATGGGTCGGGGGAAAACGTCAGCTGCTTGATGTTTTGACTGACCTTATGCCGGAAGGAAGCATAAAATCATACTGCGAGCCCTTTGTGGGAGGAGGAGCGATGCTCTTTCATCTTCAGCCCGGTATTGCATACGTGAATGACATAAATTCAGAGCTGATTAACGTATATAGCGTGATTAAGGATTCTGTTGATGAGCTGATTAATGAGCTTTCAAATTTTGAGAATGAGCCTGAAGTTTTCTATGATGTAAGAGGCTGGGACAGGGATAAAATCAGATATTCATCTCTCAGCAATATTAAGAGGGCAGCACGTATAATATTTCTCAACAAAACATGCTTTAACGGACTTTACCGTGTGAATAATGCAGGGGAATTTAATTCGCCGTTCGGGTATTACAGAAATCCAAATATAATTAATGCGCCCGTTTTAAGAGCCGTAAGCCATTACCTTAATAGTGCAAAAATTTATCTGTCTTCTGTTGATTATTCAGAAGTTCTCGCAAAGTTAGAAAAGGGAACGTTCGTTTATCTTGATCCGCCTTATGATCCAGTTTCTGACAGTGCGAGCTTTACAGGATACACAAGGGGAGGCTTCTCAAGAAATGAACAGATAAGGCTGCGTGAATGCTGTGATGATTTGAGCAGGAGAGGAATAAAATTTATGCTGTCTAATTCGGCTACAAATTTCATAATGGGACAGTATTCCGAATATAATATTACGCTCGTTAAGGCAAAACGGGCGGTAAATTCCGCAGGAGACAAGCGCGGTGATGTTGAGGAGGTTGTTGTCAGAAACTATGAATAACGCTCAGGCATGGGAAAAACTTTTCAGTAAGTATGATATTCTAAGGCATGTAAATTTGCACGGGCAATTCAGGATTTCAGCAGACCAGATTAAAGAGTTCAGAGAACCCCGTCTGATGACAAAGTTTGATCACAAAATTAATTTGCCGGGACTGTTCACAAAAAATAATCTTGCAATTCTTCCTGTAACACGCGGTGATTATCTTATTGCGCATTTTGACGCATATCACAAAATTGAAGACTGTAAAAGCCAGGTCATGAGATTGTCTCTTCCCGATAACATACAGAGCCTTGACTGCAATAATATTTTCAGCGAGGCCGTAGCTTTGAATTGCGCTTTTGTTTCAGGAATAATTACAGACTTCCTCAATGAAGATGTTATTGTTCCCACAGTAGCGGGGCGTATGAGTACAGGAGCTTTTGCTTTTGCTATAACTGATACGAGCACTAACACTAATCGGCCTGTAAGCGTCTCTAATGCACAGATGGAAATTGACGCTGCATATGAAGGCCGTTCATGTATGGCAGTCATTGAGGCAAAGCGCGAACTCTCAGAGGATTTCATCATAAGACAGATATATTATCCTTTCCGCGTCTGGCAGAACAGAATCACTAAAACCGTAAGGCCAATATTCTTCGTATATTCCAATAACATATTTAGCCTCTATGAGTATGCTTTTGACGACCCTAGAAATTACAGCTCAATAAAACTTGTACAGCACAAAAATTATTCCGTTGAAGATACTTCAATAACAGCTCAGGATATATATGACTTGCTGCAAAATATTCAGATAACTGATGAACCGTACGGAATACCTTTTCCGCAGGCAGATACTTTTGAGCGGGTGATTAACCTTTGTGAACTCCTGAACGAACGTAGCATGAGCAAATTAGAAATCACAGAGCAGTATGCATTTGACGAAAGACAGGCATATTATTACGTAAACTCGGCACGTTATCTCGGACTCGCTGAGAAAACATCGCATAATGGGAAAACTGTTTACACCCTGACAAGTGAAGGCCGCAAAATTATGGGCATGAATTACAAGAAACGCC
>JAFSLR010000391.1 GCA_017448375.1 Synergistaceae bacterium
ATCTGACCGCCCGTTGACGCAGCAGCCTCGACAGCTCCGGCAAATTCAGGCTTGTAGCCCGTGCGTTTCATCATTGGGATTGTTACGCTTCCTGTTGTTACGGTGTTTCCGACTGATGATCCCGATACCATTCCGCAGAGTGCTGATGATATTACTGCGACTTTTGCAGGGCCTCCTGCTGAAGCTCCTGCAATAGCGTTAGCCAGGTTGATGAAGAATGTTGATATGCCTGTTCGCTCAAGGAATGCCCCGAATATGATGAACACAACAATATATTTTGCGCAGACTTCAATCGGAACGCTTCGGAGTCCGTCCCCTGTCGAGTAAAACAGATCGTAGAGAACCTTCCCGAATCTTACTGTTGAGAACGCATAGAACATTAACGCGCCCACAACGCAAAGTATTGGGATTCCAACGCACCTTCGGCACAATTCCATAGCAGACAGAATCGCAATCACCGCAAGCGTAACCATCATAATGTAATTAGGGTTACGGGGACTTGTTACTCTCAGCGCAAGTTTTATGATACTCTCAGCATTCAGCGCAAAGTAAAAGAACGGTATTGCCCCTGCTGCCATAAATATTATGTCGTAGAACGGTATCGAGTTCACGCGGGGTGTTGTGTCGAATGTTAATGGGATTGAGATTGAGTCGCTTATTCCGGGCTTGAGAGTGCCGGATGATTTCCGTATCGGGTAATGAAGATAGCCCAGAATTATTATCAGTCCGAGAAAAACATTCAGCCTTATTTCGGGCATGGCCGTACTGAAAAGCGTAACATATATGCAGTACAGCGAGAACAGAGCCGAAAGCCACCGCACTATAACCGCCGGAGTCCCTTCCCAGATTCGGACGTTAGACTCGCGGTCATATTTCTTCATTACAGCGTCAACATCTGCTTCCATTTGTGCAATATCCTGACTCGTTATATCGGTATCGCTCATAAAATTTTCCTCCTTCCTAACGAAAAGCGGCCATGACGTTAAAATCACAGCCGCCCCGAAAATGTTTCAATCTTTCACGGAATTATTTTCCCGCAACTTTCATGTCGTGTTCGCCGAAATACTTTACTGCGCCGGGGTGATAGGGTACGGCTGTGTATGATGCCGCGAATTTCATATCAAGCTCTGCGCCTTTTGCATGTGCCTTTGTGATTTCTTCCTTGTTGTCGAAAACTCCGCAGAGGAAGTTATACACGTCAGCCTCTGAAACGTCATCACGCGCAATTACGACAGCTCCGACCGCAACCGTTACGGTGTCTTCGTCAGTCCCGTAAACGTCCTTCTTGATTACGTTCATGCTGTAGTAGGGTGATTTTGCGATAAGCGCGAGAACATGCTCGTCATCGAATCCGACAAGGTAAACTTTCTTTGTTGCCGCGAGTGATGTTACTGCTGTTGTCGGCGCACCTGCTACGATGAATGCCGCGTCAATCTTCCCGTCCTGCAACGCCTCAACAGAGTCTCCGAATGACTGGTACGTCGGCTTAATGTCCTTGTCGATGTCGAGACCGTATGCTTCGAGAACATCCACAGCGTTGAAGTAAACCCCTGAACCTGCTGCGCCTACTGAGACGTTTTTGCCTTTGAGGTCTGCAACTGTTTTGATTGAAGGGTCAAGAGTTACTATCTGTACCTGCTCCATGTAGAGGTTTGCGACTGTTGAGAAGTTTGTGATTTTGTCATCGAAAAGCCTCGTTCCCTTGTAGGCATATGCTCCAACGTCCGACTGAACAAACCCTAACTGAGCGTCGCCGTCATCCATTGCCTCAATATTCGCCTTTGAGCCGCCTGAAGTGATAGCTGTGATTGTGGTTGAAGTTTTTTCGCCGACTTTACCCGCGAGGACTCCGCCGAAACCGTAATACGTTCCCTGAGCACCGCCTGTCGTGAAGACCAGTTTTGTACCGCCGGGCATACCGTCAGCAAACGCACAGCCCGCGAACATCATCAACGCTACTGTTACCGCTAAAATTTTCCTCATTGTGTGATTCCTCCCAACAATAATTTTTTTTACTGCGTGTTATTTCTTTCCTGATACGAGGATTCCTTTTTCGCCGAGATACTTCACTGCGCCGGGGTGATAGGGGACAGCCGGATAGCCTGCTGCTGTTTTAAGGCTGAGTGCTTCAGCGCGTGGATTCTCGCTTGCAATTTCTTCTGCGTTCTCGAAAATTCCGTACATGAAGTTGTAGATGTCATCAGCTTTCACGTCATCACGGGCTACTATTACGGCGTGTACAGCGATTGTTACATCGTTGTCATCAGTTCCGTATGTTGACTTGGGGAGCTCGATTTTCCCGTAATAGGGGCATTTCGCTATCAAGTCCATGATATGTTTGTCGTCAAGGCTTACGATTGAGATTTTCCCGGCTTTTGCGAGTTCTGTTACTGCCGGAGTCGGAGTCCCTGCAACAACGAAAGCAGCGTCAATTCTCCCATCTCTGAGAGCCTCTACTGCATCGCCGAATGACTCGTAGACCGGGTTAATGTCCGTGTCAATATCCATTCCGTAAGCAGTGAAAATATCTACGGCGTTGAAGTATGTCCCTGAGCCTTCAGCACCGACAGAGACGGTTTTGCCTTTGAGGTGTTCGACGTGGGTAATTTCGGGATTGAGGGTTACTATCTGGACGGGTTCGGGGTAAAGCACTGCGACGGTTGAGAACTCGCTGTGCTTCATGTTGAAGAGGCGTGTACCCCTTGAAGCGTAGAAGCCTACATCGGACTGAGTGAAGGCGATTTTAGCGTTGTTTCTGTAGAGTGCCTCAATGTTGCTCATTGCTCCGCGTGAAGCTACTATGCGTATCTGAGTGGCTGTCTTTCTGTTGACCATTTCAGCGAGTGAAGAGCCGAAAGCGTAATATTCGCCCTGTTCGCCGCCAGTAGCAAACGTGAGTCGGGAATTACTGTTATACGGTCCGCTGAGAGGCATACCCCCGGAAGAAGCCGAAAACGCCGGGACACTAAGTACTAGTGCCAGAATTACTGCGAGAGAAAATATTTTCCTCATAGTATTACAACCTCCTGAAAAAAATTTGGATTGTCCGAATATTTTATCATGACTCATTTTGAATGACTCGTTTATATCCGCCAGCCCCGTAATCAAGACATCTTTTAACGCGGCTTATTGTTGCTGTTCCTGCGCCTGTTGATTTCATGATTTCGGGGTAAGTTTTAGACTCGCTGAGTAATCTTGCGACTTCCAGTCTTTGAGACATTGCGCGGATTTCCCCCGGCGAGGCTATATCCTCAAGAAATGCGCGGACGCTCTCAGGGTCATTCAATCCCGAAAACGCCCGGCATAAGTTCAGCGTCAAATCACTTTGCGGATTCTCCGTCATTGTCGGCCTCCGGGATTTGTGCGTTATTGTTCGCGGCAATGTGCAAGACTCTCTGCGGGTAAGGTATCTCTATTCCCTCACGGTTAAAGACGGCTAATATATGGTGCCTCATGTCGCTTGAGATTTTAGCCCCCGAACCTTTCCTCAGCTCGAACCAGTAATATACCTCAAATTCGAGTCCGTCATCACCGAAATTCTTGAACAGTACGAACGGTGCAGGATTCTTGAGAACGTTTGAATGACCGCTCACAACATCAAGCAATAACTTCTCAACCTTACGTGAGTCAGAATCATATGACACGCTTACTTTGAGAATTTCACGCTTCTTTAAGTCCGTACCTGTCCAGTTCGTTACGGTGTTCTCAAGGAAATACCTGTTCGGCAAAACTACGTCAAGCCCGTCCCATGTCCTTATCGTTGTTGAACGCGAGCCGATGTCCTCAACGACACCTTGAGTCCCTGAGACTTCGACAATATCATTAACCTTGAAGGGACGCGAGAATATCACGATGAATCCGCTTATGAGGTTGTTAAAGATATTCTGCATTCCGAAACCTATACCAACCGCTATAGCACCGCCCATAAACGCGAACGCCGTCAAAGGTATATCGACAATGTTCAACGCAATAAGCGCGAAAGCTATCCATAATATATAGAATGTTATACGCTGAATTGCATTTGCTGCCGTAATACTGGCTTTTGCACGTTTCATTATCCGGCGTTTAATGCAGTTGCTTCCCCATGAGCTTAGGAAGAAACTTGACAGGAGTACGAGAATTGCTATTGCGAGTTTGCTGACTGTTACGGAATATCCTTCGCCCTGCCATAACTCTGTGTTAAGGAAATTCATAACGGTTTCTTTGCTGAATGAGCTTACTTTTTCGGCTAAACGTATTGCGCTCAAGTTGTCGTTTGCCTCATTGTATAGCCTCTGATAGTAGAAGATAACGCGGGGTATTAAAGCCTCGTAACGGTTGAAGATGTCAGCAACTATTCTCCGTCTGTTGTCTGCTGCCTGAATCAAATTCTGCTGAATGACTCCCGTAACACCTTCTGCGTTTGCCTGAGACTGTGCCGACTCAACATCGCGGATTATAGCGTTCTCCATTGAGCGTACCCCATCAAGCTGTCGTTGAAGCTCTGTGATACGTGATTGAGCTTCCTCTCGAATCTTCCATATTTCCTCGCCTGACGCAGTGTCATTGAAGAGGCTGTATCGTTTGCGCCAAATTTCTTGAATCTCGCGGGTTAGGCTTATCTCGTCATTGAGCATTGATACCATGTATTCCCAATAACTTACGCGGGCGGATCGTGCCATGTAAGAGGCTGAAGCGTTGGTGAGAATATTAACGTCAGCAGAACCGAGAGTTGCCCTTGCGCGTTTTAGGGCTGAATTTGAAGAGTCTAAAGCCTTCCTAGCCTCTGACATTTCGGAGGATAAATCTTTGAGCCGTGAGTTAAGTTTCTCAATGTTTGAATCTAATACGGCCTGAGTGAATGAAAGTTTTTTCTGCATATCGGAGAGCCGTCTTCTGAGTCTTTGAATTGTGGAGACGTTAGTGTCAAAAAGTTTTTTCTGGCTCCTGACTTGAAGACGGGTTAAAGCTGCATTGATTCGGGCATTTTCGAGACTAAGAATGTAAGTTCGGGGGAGTTCTATAGCTTCTCCGCCTTCTTCGGCTTCTTTGAGTTTTTTGCGGAGTGAAGATGCTTCTGCTAGTTCGAGTTTAAGTTTGCTGATTTTCGACTGCAAATAGAAAACCTGAACGTCAAGTCCGCGTGAAACTTTAGAGATTTCCTGCCTCAGATTATCGCTTGCGTTTATGTCAGGTGATGTTATGTTGGTGAGCGTTGAAACGTCCCCTGATGCTGTGCTGATAGCTCCCATTCCCTGAAGAAGTGCGCCGTAAGCGGAATATGCCGTGATGAGTTCCGAGAGCGTGTGAAGGTGAATATCTTTCTGTTCTGGAGTGTAGCCCCATGCGGCCATGTCATCGGAAGCTGTTTCGGTTAATGCGTCAAGCTCATGGATTCGGCGGGAAATGTCTGAGCTTTCGAGCTTCATGTCTGAGAGTTCGGTGTCTGCTGTGGCTCTGAGCTTTGAGATGTCTGCGCTGATTTCGTCCTGAATACGGGTAACATAATCGGCGGCCATGTCTTGATTCTCTGCACCGTGAAAGACTGAAGGCGTTACGAGAATCAACAGAAATACAAGTAATGATGAGAGTAATTTTTTTTGCAATTTGATTCCTCCTTAATAAGTTTTGAAAATTTCTTAGAGAGTACGAAAATTCATCAGTGATTATAGCCTATTATGTTATATACTTATTGTACCCATAGAAAATTTTTTCAGGAGGATTAACAGTGCCATGAAGAAAAAAGTATTTGCGCTTGTTTCAGCCATAGTGATAATAATCATTATGGTAATCACACAGCAGAATCGCGGCTCAGCTACAATGGGTACGGGAACTGCTGACGAATTCGGGGGCCCCGGGGCTATCACAGTAACAGTAACGCTCAAGGACGGGAAAATTTCTGACGTAAAAGCAGAAGGCCCGAAAGAGACTCCCGGAATAGGCTCGGTAGCAATCGAGAAAATGCCCGCCGAAATGGTTGCCGGGAACACAATCAAT
>JAFSLR010000392.1 GCA_017448375.1 Synergistaceae bacterium
ACCTAAATTCGCGCCCTAATTGTTCGGGAATATCGTAATATATTGTTACAAGCCCGGATAATATTGTTGACCCGATTGCGATTGCCAGTACTGCAATGATTAGCCGCGATGCCCTGCGTATCAATGAGCCCGCAACCATTCGGATATACATTTTGCGTCTGCTTCCATGTTTATTTGCCATGTAATACCTCCGTCGGCTTCAGTGCCATAAGGTAACGTATTGCCGGAATGCTCCCGATTAACGTTACGAGGAAGAGAATTAATGCCACGATTAGAATCACCATTCTTGCAATCTCAATATATGACCCGAAAACTGTCTGCCCTATTACCTGAGCGAACCCGATACCCATGAAGTAACCTATTACGCCTCCTGCAAGCCCCGTAATCATTACTTCAGCGAGTACGAGAATCGCAATCTGCCAGTTATACGCGCCGAGAGCCTTCAAGAGTCCCAATTCCTGACTGCGTTCGATTACGCTTGCTGTGATTAGGTTTGAGATAGCGAGCGCAGAGCCTATAGAGCTTAGAATCGTAATCAGAATCATTAACAGCGTTGTCTTATTTAGGATTGTCCCTTCTGATTCGGCAACCTGCCTAACGGGTTTTGCGACTCCGTCCTGTATTACTTCCTGAATCTGATGACATATCGCGCTCACATACGCTGTGCAGTACCATGTTTCGTACTCATCGGGCGACAAGCTGTGAGGGTCTTGGGCTGCTTTTCGGGCTAAATCGTTGTCGGGGGTAGTGAGTGCTGAGACTTCTATCTCTGAGACTCTACCCTGAAGATTCAGTAATCCTTGTGCTGCGGGAAGTGTCATGAGAATTTTGCTGTCAGAGTTACCGCCGTCATTGAAGATTCCTTTTACGGTGAAATTTTTGTTGTTGACGGTGATTGAGTCGCCGACATGAATATTATTCTGGGACGCTAGGAGATGACCTATCATTACGCTGTCGTTGTCATTTTCTCCGAGCCATTCCCCGCTGACTTCCCACCAAGTACGCAGAGCCTTCAAGCCCGTGTGAAGTTCCTCGCCTGTAGGGAGTGTTGCGTGTTTCTCCGGCCATGTGCCTATGATTGAAACGTCCGAACCGTTGAGATTGGCGCGTCCTTCGAGCATTGGCGCAAAGTCAAGAATGTTGAATCCCCAGAATATAGACTTGAGCTTCAATACGTCATCTTCACGGAGAAATTTATCGTTGACCCCCTGGCCTTCAAGCCCGTATAAATCGCTCATCAATGCCGCGTCCTTGTGCCTGACAGTGATATTAGCCCCGTAAACTTTGAGCTCCCTGTTCACTTTGTCGCCAACGCCTAACATCACATTCATCATGGCCGTAGACAGCGACACCCCTAACACAACGGTGAAAGCTATCATAATCATTTTGCTTTTCTGCCGTATTAGTGTCTTAGTTATCATTCTTAGGAACATTATTTGAACCTCGTTTCGTGTTTCTCAAGCTCTTTAACGTCAATATAAATTTTTCCCGATCTCACTTCATACTCAAAAGGCACGGGGTTACAGCCTCCCTTGAAGCCGATTGTGTTCTTGTTCATAACGACATCACAACGACGGCAGACAACTTCATCATTTCCGCGCTCGTAATACCCTGCAATCCCGCAAATGTCGCAAGCGTCAAGCCCTACACCGTAAGCAGTCCCCGCAGGTTTCTTCACGACAAGGAAGCGCACATCATATCCATTAGGTGTAACGTATGAGAATTTGTGCAAATGACCGTCAGAAACTTTTGCGAGTTCGATTGAGATTATTCCGTCTGAAATTTCGTAGGGTTCGGGCTGGACTTCCTCCGGCGGTTTCGTGTCGTAATAGTGAAGTACTATCACAATGAACACGGCCATGATTCCCCATAAACATAAACTCCATGACCATCTCCGGCAATCCCTGAGTCTTGCTTTCTCTTTGCGTAAAAGTGCTTTGTTCGGGTAAACTCTTGAGGGCTTGACGTGCGTGTAAATCACAAAAATTAACATGGCCAGAGCGAGTCCTAACTGTGCGAACAAAAACGCATTCGGATTAGCGTCCCTCCATATCATTACATCGAAGACTGAAACGCCCATTAACGAGTCGGAAGTCCTAAGCACCTTCAAACGCTGTAACGCCGCCGCCGATGACACGATATAACCAGCCGAGTAAATCACAGCAGAAATTATCATGAATAAATATCCCTGTGTCGCAGTGTTCAATGACTGGTGAACTTTGTACGCGCTCAACGTAAGAAGCAAGCATACGCATATTCCGAGCGTGAACCCTAAAGCACGGAGCATTGAGTTTGTGCTTATTCCAGCCTCGCCGAAATACACAAATTCCCGCGTGTACTGCAAGACCGAAGGCAATATCTGCATCATAGACAGCAAGATTAACGCCGACAACGAGAGAATCCCCGCAAGCCATGTGAATTTGCCCCTGAAGAATGACGCAATCACTACGAGAATCACCGAGACGACTCCGAATCCAGCCGTCCAGACAGTGAGCCATCGGTTAAGCCAAATCAGAAAGAGATTCATTCCGCGAGGATCATAAACTCTCATGCCGAGAATGACACAGCCCGCAATAAATCCCAATATTGACGCGATGACCGTAAATTTACGCCGTGAGAAGCTGAATATTATTCCGAGAATTACAGCAAACGCCGCTAAATTATCCGTAACAGCTACTATATATTTAAGAATCTTTCATCACTCCCATAACAAAAGCGAAAGCCCCGAAATTTTCAGAGCCTCCGCAAAATTTTCCGTTTTTGATTTTTTCCTGAGCGTTTGCTAGTCGTTCTGTAACTGCTCGCCAGTGTAATCCCAGTTAAATTCTACCGTGTATGTCTGGAAGAAATTTTTTGCGTCCTCTTTTGCCGGGACTCCTGTCTCTTCATCAGTGTGAAGCAAATAATCTGTCGGCGGCTCAATGATGAACTTCAGCTTATATTTGCCGACTTTGAGACCCTTTGCGATGTTTGCGCCGTAGTGGGGGCCGTCGTCAGCGTTCATGGGCATGAATGAGCCTGACATTACGGGCTTCTTGCTGCTGAGCGGGATAATCTCGTACTTCACTGTGAGATATGCCGGCCAGATGTCCTCGCCGTTACCGAAACCGTAGGCTACAGCTGCTTCGGGCTTGAGGTGAATATCGGCCTCAAGGTGCATGTCTGACTCTTCGCGTGAAAGACCTTGTCCGGCGGGGTACATGTCGACGGCCTGGAAGTATACTGCTGCGACGTTGTAGGGGCCGACCTGAGTCTCACCGATGGGAATCTCTGCGAATCCTGCCTCGCCGGGTTTCATTGAGACGGGAGCGGCTACGGGTGCGGGTGCTGCAAACGCCGAACCAGAAAGCGCAAGTACCATTACTGCAAGAATAAGTTTCTTCATGGAAATATTAACCTCCTGAATAAATTTCTGTATAAACTCCCCGTAATTATTTCGCGGGGGATTTATCCTTTTTCCTGAAAATGTGCGGTAACATAATCCACACAGCCGCGATAACAAGCATAATCTGCGGAATTAGAGTCTCTGCCCTGTCGTAAATGCTCAATATCTCAATGCTGAATCCCTTCATGGCCGGGATAACTGTACGCCCCGTAATCACATCTGCTTCAGTGAGTTCGACGACTCCCTTGCCCATAAACGATATGCAC
>JAFSLR010000393.1 GCA_017448375.1 Synergistaceae bacterium
GCCCATGTACTCGCTTCTGTCAGCATAAGCCTGTCTCATCGCTTCGGCCATAACGTGAATAGCCTGAGCGGGTGAAGCTGCCCATAACGTTCTCATGTCAGCATTTTCCATAACGTTAAGGATTTCTGCGACAACTGCACCACCGCTTGAGGGCGGGCACATTGAGACGATTTTGTAGCCTCTGTAAGTTGCGGTGCTAGGTTCGCGCCATTTGACCGTATATTTCTTGAGGTCTTCGAGCGTGATTAAACCGCCGTTAGCCTTCATGTCAGCCTCGATTAATTCCGCTGTTTTACCCTCATAAAAACCTTTAGGGCCTTCAGCTGAAATTCTCTTGAGAGTCTCTGCAAGGTCTGACTGAATGAAACGTTCTCCGGCTTCGTAGGCTGTACCGTCAGGTTTGAGGAAATACTTTCGGCTTGCGGGGAATTTGTACAGCTTATCGCGGAATACTGCCATTGATCCGGCCTGACGCTCTGAGAGGATATAACCTTTCTCTGCGAGTTCGATTGCAGTAGCCATAACCTCACTGAGTGTCTTTGTGCCGAAACGCTCCAACATCGCGCTCATTCCCGCAACAGTTCCCGGAATCCCTGCGGCTTTGTACGTCCCGGTGCTTTCGCCGGGGATAACGTTGCCTTTGTCATCGAGATACATATCACGTGTCGCAGCCCCCGGAGCCATTTCCCTGAAGTCGAGAGCGTAGTCTTTCCCGTCAGCAGTGTGAATGATAGCGAAACCGCCTCCGCCTATGTTGCCCGCCTGAGGGTGAACGACTGCGAGCGCATACCCAACAGCTACGGCAGCGTCAATAGCATTCCCGCCGCTGTCAAGAATGAGCTGTCCGGCCATGTCCGCAAGAGGCTGAGTTGTTACGGCCATTCCGTTTTCGCCGGCCATGATTAGGGCGTTGTCGGGAGCTGCGAATGATGTACCTGACATTGCGAGAATCACAGCGAGTGAAGAAGCTAAAACTTTACCGAATGTTTTTGTCATGTTACGTAGCCTCCTTGAATTGTGATTTTATGATAATGATATTGTAACATTTTCCGCAACAAAAAATCCCCCGCCATTATGACATGGGAGCAATCATTTCTGTAACAATCTGATAGAATTATTTACATCATTAATATGTAAGGAAGAATGTATAATGAAGAAATTTATTGCTGCGTTGTGCCTGTCATTGTTCATTTTTGGAATCGCTCACACTGAAGAGACATATGATCATCAGCACACAGTTTTAGCCCTGAATATGGCGGTCGTATCAATCAACAGAATCATCGAAACTGAGGACAGAGCCGTACTCGAATGGGAGTATAACAACATAATTCACGGGCTTGCTTTCGGAAATATTGAGAGCGACCCCGAAATTATAGAACTCTTCAAAGAGTTAGCTAACTTCATCAAAAGCAAAAAACTTCGTCAGGAAGATGCTAAAAAGCTCCGTGAGTTTTACGAGTATCGGCAGAAAGAAGCGTATTATCGGGCAATGCATGACTTATTCGAGCCTAAGCCAGACGAATCTGACGGAAGCAAGACTGAAGAGTCATTAAGCAAATTGGCATCGCTCACACCGATAACTCAGGACGTATCTTTGCCATTATTGAGCTGGGTCGGCAACCTCTCAGTCTCTACAGTGTCATCAATCGGAATGAGCTACTACGGCTATCAGGCTGAAGTGGAGCGTATACACTCTGAATTTGAAGGCGAATTATGGAAGCTCAAGCGCGAAGAAATAGAGTCGTGCCACCAGCTTCAAAGCAAACTCCTTGAGTCATCGTGGCCGCTTCTGAGGAAGTACAGGATTCCCGATGAAGACAGGCTGACAGAAGATGCCCTCGAAGATTTCTTTAAGGCAATGGAGACATCTGACCCATCAAACCGACTTGAAATGCTGGAGATTAGGGAGCACAATTTCAAGATCTATCCTCCGTACTGGCTTTACAGGGCTATTGCTGCATTCGATATGGGCGACATGAACGAATGCGATAACTGCCTGTCGAAATTCAACGAAGTGTGGCGGCCTGTTCTCAGAACAGACTACTACAAAGCTGAAGCTGCAAAATATCAGGCAAGCCGAATCATTCAAACCTCAGAACTGACAAAAGAAACTCTCGACCGTATTCGCGCTCTTGCTGACACGATTCGTTATTACTCACCCACAAAAGACTGGAGCAACAGGATTTTTGCCGGACTGCTTTATTTCGGGATTGGAGAAAGAGAGGAGGCTGTTAAATGCATTAGGGGAAATACTTTGTTCCATTACGAGGATGACGTAAGCAATGCTGTACTCGAAGAGATGAAAAAGCGTCCGGAGGATTTCACTTTCGACAAAATATCAAAAACCTTGAGGAAGAATGAGCTTGAATATCGGAAAAGTAATTTTCTCGCGTCAATCAAAGACTCTGAACTCTCAGCTGACCTCACGCAATATTTTGCCTCATGCGACATTGAAGCGTTTGCGGGCTTTGAGTACCTGATGAAGGGAGAATTTCAAGAGTCAAAGCAGCACTTCAGCAAGATAGATGAATATTGCGACGGGCTGTCCATCATCGGGACAATGTACGCAAAAGGGCTTGAAGTTGAGAAGGACTATAAGAAGTCTGCAACGTATTACGAGGTAGCGGCAAGGCTGGGACACTTTCAATCACAATTTGAGCTGGGCAATCTCTATTATGACGGCGGGCCTAACCTTGAGCGCGATTACATGAAGGCGTTGAAATGGTATCACGTTCTTGGTCCTGGAAGCGCAGAGATT
Source organism: Synergistaceae bacterium (assembly GCA_017448375.1). Lineage (GTDB taxonomy): Bacteria > Synergistota > Synergistia > Synergistales > Aminobacteriaceae > JAFUXM01. Next base: position 2,759 of record JAFSLR010000393.1, read on the forward strand.
GAGTATCGTAATGGATCATCGGACTATGTTCTTATGCCTCTGCTTTTCGGCGCGTACAATATCTTTACATTCGGAGGAACTTGGGTGTGGTTTACTGACTGGATTGCTGACAGTAACATTCAAAGTTTAGCCTTTCAAAAGGTTGGTGCGATGTATGGCTGGGGCTGGTTCTATTTTGAAAAAGGCTCAAAAGATGAACGAGCGAAAGCCCTAGAAGACGCACAAGCAATCATCGCCTCAATCCCCGAAAGACAAAAGAACTGGAAGCAGTAACCGTAAAA
>JAFSLR010000394.1 GCA_017448375.1 Synergistaceae bacterium
CATTGATGATGTTGATGTTACATTCGGATTCGATGACGGCGAATTTGACACTCGCGTTTTGACTCTCAGGCACAAAGATTTAACCGTCCTCAATACTTACGTTCCGCAGGGAAAATCTATCGACAGCCCCGACTTTGAGGTTAAGAAAAATTTTCTCGCCCGCGTAAAAAATATCATTGAGCGCGAAAAAGAAGGCTTGTTCTTATGGCTCGGCGATTTGAACGTTGCACCCGAACCCGAAGACGTTAATCACCCAGAGACAAAACGAAATCACGTTTGCTTCTGCGACGAAATACGCGGAATTTTCCACGACACAAAAAAGAGCCTCATTGATATTCTGAGACTCTTCAACAAAAATCCTAATGTCTACACTTTCTACGATTACCGCGTGAAAGATTCCATTAACCGTAACATAGGCTGGCGTATCGATCACATTCTCGCCTCGCACAAACTCGCAGACATGGCCGAATTTTGCCGACCCGACATTGAGCCGCGAAAATGGGACAAACCTTCCGACCACGTTCCGTTAATCGCCGGCTTCAGGCTATAACAGCCCGTAAAATTCTATCCTCTTACGGCACTCCTCACGCCCCATTAACTCGGCTACCTCGAAAATTCCCGGACTCACCTTCATTCCCGTTAGCGCAAATCTCAGGGGCATCGCGTAATCCTTCATCTTTGCCCCTTCATGACCCCCAATCCACGAACGCGCTGCTGTCTCAAGCTCTTCCGCCTTCCAGTTCTCATGCGAAAATATCTCCGACATAAACGGCTTCAGCTTTTCACGGTCAACATCTTCACCGTTCCACCTAGCTTTCACAGGCTCAAACGACACAAAGTAATCCGAAAACTCTGCCATTTCCTTTGCTGTTCGTCCCCTTCCGGCCATGAGCGTTAATGCGTCCTCAAGATATTTCACGCCCCTTGACGCTTCTACGTCAGCAACTGGCAGTCCCGCTTCAACCCAGAAAGGACGAATCATTGACAGCCTCACTTCAGGGGATAACGCCTTCAAGTGTTCCTGATTGATGTAGTTCAGCTTGTCGAAATCAAACACCGCTGCCTTTTTCGTTACCCTCGAAAGCTCAAAGAGCCCGGCTGCCTCAGTGCGCGTGAAAATCTCCTTGTCATCACCCGCTGACCACCCCAATAACGCAAGAAAGTTGAACATCGAGTCAGGCATATAGCCCATGTCGCGGTATTCGTATATGCTTGTTGCACCGTGCCGTTTGCTGAGCTTCTTTTTGTCGCGCCCTAATATCATCGGCAAATGTGCAAATTCGGGAACGTCCCACCCTAATGCACGGTAAATCAATATCTGCTTGGGAGTGTTCGAGATATGATCTTCTCCGCGTATTACGTGAGTCATTCTCATCAAATGATCGTCAACAACAACCGCGTAATTATATGTCGGCATTCCATCGCTCTTAATGATTACTATATCTTTGAGCTTGTCCGAATCTTTCTCGCGCAGTCCGTCGCTCATCACGTCAATTTGTCCGTACACAATGTCTTTGAACGATATATCCTGCCCCGGCTCAACTCGGAATATTATCGCTTCACCGTCCCTGTATGCCTTGCCCATTTCGACAAGCTGATTCGCGTAATCACGGTAAATTTCGAGGCGTTCCGACTGCCTGTAAGGGCCGTAATCCCCGCCGATGTCCGGGCCTTCGTCCCAATCGAGTCCAAGCCATTTCATTCCCGACATGATTGTCTCTTCGTATTCTTTCGTTGAGCGTACAAGGTCTGTATCCTCAATACGCAGAATGAACTTGCCGTTGTTGTGCCGCGCCCATAACCAGTTGAAAAGGGCTGTATGTCCTCCGCCGATGTGTAACGCACCCGTAGGACTCGGAGCGAATCTCACTCTTACTTCTGACATGAAAATTTTTCCTCCTGATGTTGAATCTTTTATTGACGGAAAAATTATACACGCCCGCAGAAATTAAGCCCGTCAAAAATTTAACATCATGGATTGAAACTCTGCAAGAATTTCGGAATAAGCGTATAATTCTACAAATTCACAAATTAAGGGAGAAAATAAAATGGCAATAAGTCTTGTTAAGGGTCAGAAAGTTGACCTTACGAAAGGTAATCCGGGACTGTCAAAAATTCTTGTCGGACTCGGCTGGGATGTCAACCAGAATGCAAGCGGATATAATTTCGACCTTGACGCTTCAGTTCTCCTTCTCGGCGCAGGAGACAGGCTTAAAGGCGTTAAAGATGTTGTGTATTACGGAAACCTCACGCACTCATCAGGAGCAGTTCAGCATATGGGCGATAACCTTACGGGTGAAGGCGACGGGGACGATGAGCAGATAAGGGTTGACCTCAGCAAAATTCCCGCAAATATCGAAAAGCTGGCATTCACCGTAACAATATACAAAGCAGTCGACAGGAAACAGAATTTCGGCCAAGTCTCAAACGCATTTGTACGAATAGTAGACGAATCAAGCGGAAAAGAATTAATCCGTTACGATTTGGGGGAAGATTTCTCGTTCGAGACATCTGTTGTTGTAGGGGAAATTTACCGTCATTCGGGCGAATGGAAATTCAGTGCTGTAGGTTCGGGGTTCAAGGGCGAACTTCAAGAAATCTGCAATAAATACATGGCCGGCGCATAAAGGATACGGATTAGAGGAAGTGCAGCACTCTCAAAATTTCGCGGGAGTGCTGTTTTTTGTTACCTGCAATGAACTCTTGACCACTCGAATATACCCAGAGCCGCCGCTACACTCGCATTAAGTGAGCTAACTCCTTCCTGCTTTATGGGGATCTTCCGGAGAATGTCGCAGCTGTTCTTCACGAGACGTGAGAGTCCTTCACCTTCAGCACCTATAACCAGCGCACAGCGTCCTGGCAAATCTTCCGTCCATAAAGATTCACTTGCTTCTGCGTCAAGTCCAACAGTCCAGAAATTAGAGTCCTTGAAACGTTCTATAGTTTGAGTGATGTTGCTGACAGGTATTAACGGGAGTCTCAATGACGCGCCCGCACTGGTCTTTATGACGGTGTCATTCGGGACTGCCGAACGCCTTTTCGCGTAAATGACGCATGATGCCCCGCCGGCTTCCGCTGAACGTATGACAGCTCCGAGATTGTGAGGGTCTTCAATGTGATCGAGAATCACTGCGAGTGCTGGCGATTTTGGGTCAATGGATTTCAGGAACGAGTCAAGGTCTAAGGTTTTCGCCTGAGTGAGTCGGCAGATTACTCCTTGATGCTTTTCTCCGCCTGAAAGTTTGTCGAGTGCTTCGGGGGCTGCAATCTGCCACGTAACATTAGCGGCTCTGGCCATGTCTAAGAGTTCGTCAAGGAACGGAGGCCGGACGTTGTTTGCGATTATGAGTTTTGCACAGCGTGAAGGGGATTTAGTGAGGAGGTCTGTTACGGGCTTTCGTCCCCTGCAAATATCATCTGTCAATGTTATGCCTGCTTTCGTTTGAAATTTTTGTTTACGCTGAAATTATCGAAAATCGCCGTAAAACCCCTAGCTTCAACTATGGGGATATAAGGCGCAATATAGTATAATACATTTGCGGTTAGTCGTTCCGCATTAACAAAAATGTAGCAACACTATCAAAAGTAATACGGGGTAACACTTGCCTCTCGCCGCAGCGTAGCACAAAGGTGAACTATGACGGGTTCTATGAGAAAAGGTGAAAAGAAGTAAAACAAAGTAATGTTGTGTCCCTGATGGGGCTATACAGTAGGGGCGGACTGGCCACGCCTGTAAGAATAAGGATGCCTGTTAAAGCAGGTGGAAACTTAAATTCAAACTTCTTGCGAACCCCCTGTCTTTAGGCATGGGGAGGCTCAGACGTTAATGATTGAATGTGATAAAATCTCCGTGATAATAACTACTAAAATTTTACGTTGAAGGGAGTATTGACAGCTTTGCGCGAAAATCTGTATAATGTGCCTCGTGCCTCGTGCCTCGTGCCTCGTGCCTCGTGCCTCGTGCCTCGTGCCTCGTGCCTCGTGCCTCGTGCCTCGTGCCTCGTGCCTCGTGCCTCGTGCCTC
>JAFSLR010000395.1 GCA_017448375.1 Synergistaceae bacterium
AAATCACTGCTTGAGAAAAAAATTAATATTCGCGCTTCCGATTACAGGTTTCAGGATAAGGCAAATTATTATCTCGGTCTCATGCCAAAAAAACCCGCTACAAACATTCATCAGCTTCAAGAACTCGCACAGGCAAAACAGGATTTCACTGAACAAGATATATCACAGCGCACTGAAGAAATTATTTCCAGCTTCATGGCCTTTGTCAGAGAAAATAATCTCCTCAGATAAAGAACATAAAGCGCAAAAAAATTCCCCCGCCGTAATGACAGGGGATTTTCTTTCTCTCTAGAAATATAACACGTGCTTCACATAATCTGGCCACCGAAACTTCACAGGCTCTTTCAGTACGCAAAACGCCGCACTCCCTGAACCAGTTACGCCCCAGCAGTCAGCATCAGCAGCCTCAAACATTCGGAAAAGCTCATTGTATTTCGGGTGCTTCTTCATTAACACCTTCAGAAAATCATTCGGCAATAATCCTACCTTCCTGCCCGCGTTCGCGTAATATATATCACGCGCCTCTTTCCTCGCAAGCATTATGTCTACCTCATAGCCCAATGCGTCAAGCTCCGAATACGCCGACTTCGTTTCCGTCTCCCAGTTTGGTATCGCTATCACTCCGTGAATCTCATGAGTCTTCACCGGCTCAATATGATCCCCTATTCCCGCAACAAGCGCAAACTTATTCCCAGAACACAGAAACGGTACATCAGCTCCGACCTTCGCCGCTACCTTCTCAGCTCCGAACAATATCAATACCGCAGCAGCATTCCCAGAACCCGCTCCCAATCCTGAGCCGGGCGGAATACTCTTGTGTATCTTCACATTGAGAGGCGGAATCTTAAAGCCTTCCTCACGCGCTATCCTTAATGCCTTCGCTACAATGTTCTCGCCTTTAAGCGGTATGTTCGCGTTCACGATGTCTATTCCCGCTGTCGATTCCGAAATGTAAAGCACATCTCCTGACGGTATCTTCATGAATGTTGAGACAAGATTGTGATAACCGTCCGGCCTCCTGCTTACTACCCTCAGCGTCAAATTCAGTTTCGCAAATGTCGGAAGTATTAAACGCATTCCGTCCATCCGAACGGGTCAGGACGCTTGCCCCACTGAATCCCGGTTAGTTCATCGTACAATCTCTGTGCCGTCTCGCCTATCTCGAAATTGTTGACCGTGTATTTCTTCCCGTTGTAGAAAAGTTCTCCTATCGGCGAAATTACCGCTGCCGTTCCCGTTCCGAATGCCTCCTCAAGTCCGCCGTCCTCTGCCGCCGACATAAGTTCGTCAACGCTCAGCAATCTCTCTTCAGCAGGTACTCCCCAATGTCGCAGAACTTCAAGGCACGATTTCCGCGTTATTCCGCTGAGGATTGAGCCGTTCTCAAGCGATGGCGTTACGACCGTACCGCGAATCTTGAACATTACATTCATCGCTCCAACTTCCTCAATGTACTTCCTGTGTACGCCGTCAAGCCACAGCACCTGCGAATATCCCTTCTCCATTGCACGGTCGCCAGCACGGTTTGAAGCCGCGTAATTCCCTCCGCATTTTGTGTAGCCTGTTCCGCCGCGCACTGCCCTTACGTCTTCTGTCTCAAGCATAATCTTTACGGGCTTGATTCCTTCCGCAAAGTAGCTCGCACTCGGTGAAAGTATTATCACGAATATCGCTTTGTGGATTCCGTGAAGCGCAAGTTCCTCATCAATCGCAAATATGAACGGCCGAATGTATAACGATGTCCCCTCGCTTGAAGGCACCCACGATGAATCGATTCTCACAAGTTCACGGACTGCCTCAAGAAATATCTCGTTCGGAATCTGTGGAAGACCGATTCTTTCGGCTGATACGTTGATTCGTTTCGCGTTCTCTTCCGGCCGGAATAAGTGTATTGATCCGTCAGCCCAGCGGTACGCCTTCATTCCCTCAAACACCGTATTCGCGTATTGGATTCCGTCCCCCGAAGGCATTAACGACAACGGGCCGTAAGGTACTATTCGGGGATTGTGCCATTTCTCCGAGTCGGTGTAGTCCATTATGAACATGTGGTCGCTGAAGATTTTTCCGAATCCTAATTCATTTTCCGGCGGCATTTTTCCGGGATGCGGATTCTTTGTGATACTTATCTGCATATGAATTTTTCTCCTTTGTGCGGATTTCTGAATATTTTTATATTCTAATTCATTTCCTCGATATAGTGAATATAATCAAGTGAACGTAACGCCTCTATAATATCACTATGACTCTTGTAACGTTTGAAATCATTATCGCTGATTGAGATTGATACAGAATACACGCTCAATCCCGAATTTGCATAGGCTGGATTAGACTCTATGTCGTCAATTATGAGTCCCAGCTTGCGAATCGTCGTAACAAAATCCTGAAGGTTATAGCTGTTCTTGAGTTCCAAATGTATCTCGAAATGATTAGACCTGTCCTTCAGTATCACTTCCGCGTCAGGCAGCCTCGATATACAGAATATCAGCGCAATGAATGACGCAATCCCAATAGTGTAGAGTCCTCCACCGACCGCTAACCCCACAATACCGCAAGCCCATAATCCCGCAGATGTCGTCAGCCCCTTAATCTGACTCCGTGAGCTGAAGAGAATCGAATTTCCGCTCAGCATTGCCACCGACACAATAGAAGCTGCCGATATTATCGGTATGTCGTTTCCGTGAACCGCGAGAATACATGTGTCAATCATGGCCGAAACTGCGCACGCCATTGACACAATGATAAACGTTCGGAGTCCCGCTGAATGTCTCTTGCTCGAACGTTCCCACCCGATTATTGACGCAAGAATTATCACGATAAACAGACGGAATATTACAGAGTAAACATTAACACCTACTGACCATTCGCCGAGAATCTGTGCTATGAAGTCATCGGTGAAAGGATTGTTATTCATTTGGAATCATCTCCATGAAAGTTTTTGTTAAGCCGAAATTATATCAGTAAACAGATAACAATATTTAACAATATCTCTATGATACAATTAATTAAAATTAAAATTTATAGATTTGAAGATTCATTATGATTAGTTATCAAAAAAGCTATTTTATCAACGAATGGAGGTAACGTGTAATGATGAACATATTTTTCTTGATTTTGTTGATCATACTTCTTGGTGCAACACTGATTTTAGCGTTGTCCCTGCGCCATAGCAATACAAAAATGTATAGTATTGCTTTTAGAAAGAAGAACAGTCCGAATGATTATTTCTGGCTGGATAAAGATTACAGCTTTGAAGAGTACGAAGTTGATACAAAGGGAAGATACTGGCTTGCAGATCCTTTTCTGTTTGAGTACGGCGGAAAAAACTATGTGTTTTACGAGGCATATGATTTATGGACGTACAAGGGAAATATAGGTTTCAGCATAATAGATTCGGAAAACAAAAGGCTGACTCCTCCCGAAATTGTGCTTGAAAGGGCGTACCATTTTTCGTGGCCGTATATATTTGAGCATGACGGTGAAATATATATTATGCCTGAGACTTGCAAAGACTACAAGGTAAGGCTGTTTAGGGCTGTGAACTTTCCGCATGAATGGACAGAAGACGAAATACTTATCAATGATATTTGCGCCTGCGACAGTATATTAGTACATGGGAGCAGGGGGGAAGAATACCTTCTCGCGTCAGATAAGTATTGTCATAACACACCCAC
>JAFSLR010000396.1 GCA_017448375.1 Synergistaceae bacterium
CAAAATCCCTTCAGGCAAAATCAGCGTTGAAATACGTGATGAAGGTCTTGCGGAAATTTTCGGCGGTCAGAACTGGGCGTTGTTCGGGAACGGTGCGAGCGTTAATGTCATGCTTGATGTTCGGGACATGGCCGGAAGTGAAGGTGTTGACGTTCCAGCGGTGTATGACGTTCGGAGGGTTAAGCCGATTGACGCGGAGAGTCTCTGCGGGATTCTGGGACGGTATAAGGCTGTTGCGGTTCTCGAAGACAACTACATGGCCGGGGGATTCGGTGAGGCATTCGGGGCTATAATCGCTGAAAACGGATTGAACGTGAAATTATTGCGATTCGGAGTGCCTGATGTCTGCGTTAAACATGCGACTCAGGACGAACAGCGCGAACTCTACGGCATAACAGCGCGGAATATCATCGACAGTTACAAGAATGAAGCATAAAGATAGACTCGATAAATTACTGCCTGAGCTTGGACTCGCTGAAACACGATCTAAGGCTCAGGCTTTAATCATGGCGGGAAAAGTGCGTGTTGACGGCCAGACCGTAACGAAATCGGGCGCAATGTATGAGCGCGGAGTGAATATTACGGTTGATGATGTCCCGAAATGGGCGGGGCGCGGGGCGTTGAAACTCTTGCGTGCGTTTGAGGTTTTCGGGCTTAATGTTGAGGGGAAAATCTGCGCTGACTTCGGAGCATCAACAGGAGGCTTCACCGATGTATTATTGTCGAAAGGCGCAAAGAGAGTCTATGCTGTTGATGTAGGTTACGGGCAATTACTTTGGAGGCTTGCGAGTGATTCGAGAGTTATTGTTATGGATAGGACTAACGCGCGTTATCTCACCCGTGAAAATTTCCCTGATAATATAGAATTTGCCGGGTGTGATGTATCATTCATATCATTAAGGTTAATACTTCCTGTTCTTGATGAAATTTGCGGTGAAGCGGCAGTGTTAATCAAGCCTCAGTTTGAAGCCGGGAGGGAAAGAATATCGCGTGGAGTTGTGAAGGATAAGGAGATACATATTGATGTTGTGGAAGGGATATTGAGTTTTATACGTGAGAATACAAAGTTTAATATTGCGGGGCTTACGTATTCCCCGATAAGAGGGCCTGAAGGTAATATAGAATTTTTGTGCCATGTTACGCACGGAGGGAATGATAATAATTTCAGCGTTGGTGATATAGTTGACGAGGCACACGAAAATACGAGGGGTGATTGTCGTTAAATGACGCAGAAAGAATTTCTACAGCTTTGCACAATAGGAAGCCGCGATGACATAGAGTTTGCAATAAGAGACGGTGCTGACGTAAACAGACGGGCATATATTTACGGGGCGAAAGTTCCTCCGTTATTTGTTGCTGTAATGGAAGAGAATTATGACGCTATACAAGTATTGCTTGAACACGGAGCGCGTTCGGGGGACGGATTCACAGCAGCAGTAGTGAAAGGGAAGAAGAAGCTCATTAAATTTCTTTCTGACTGCGGAGCTGATATTAACGCCGAAGACATGAACGGGTATAACCCTCTATTCCTCGCAGTAACAGCTAACAAGCCCAGAGTCGTGAAATGGCTCATAGATCTTGGGGCTGACGTAAACACAAAGAGCGATGCAGGATATACCCCGCTGACATACACGGCCTTAATGCAGGTGAAGGATTTGCGTATCAAAGGGACTCGCAACATTTCCCCGTCAATAATAGTATCTCTAATGAAGGCCGGAGCTGTATATGACGAAGCAATGATTATCGCAGTGAAATCGGGAAATATTCCGTTCCTTGAGCTTATTCTTGAGAACGGAGCGGACATAAACCGAAAGTGCTGGTTTGAGGCTGAACAGACTCCGTTAGCGGCGGCGATGTTCACGGGGGAACAGGGGATTGACGCTGAGATGGTGAAATTTCTTGCTGATAACGGGGCAGATGTAAACGAGATATTTGCGCTCGGCGAAGAAACATTCACGACAGCCCTTAACGTATCAATAACATCAGACCGTCCCGACATTGCGGAGATTTTGCTGTCGCACGGGGCTGACCCGAATTACCGCGATCCTTCAGGCAGAACGGCTTTAGTGTATGCAGTTGTTACGGGGGAGGAAATATTGAGGGTATTGCTTTCGCACGGAGCTGACCCGAATATCGCCGACAAAAATAAGCGCACCCCTTTAATGCTTGCTGCTCTTGACGTTGGCACTGAGCCGGGAATAATGGAGGCTCTGATAGAGTACGGGGCTGACCTTAACGCTCAGGACGAGGACGGAATGACCGCGCTATTATGGGTTGTAGGCGGTAAGGACAGGAGTCCAGGACTCATGATGGCATCATTGATTCGGACTGGGGGAATTAGGGCTGAAGGCTGGAAGACATGGTTTGCGCTCGTTGTGATGTATTCGGCGGTTAAACGTGAGGCTCAGCTCGACAGCATAAGATTGCTTGTGAGGCACGGTGCAGATGTCAACATTTCCGACAACAAGGGAATGAATGCAGTGATGTGCGCGATGATGGGATTTGATGACGAGGCAACAGAGATTCTTACGGGCGGCGGAAGAAGTCAGAATGACGGCTAATATTAATGACATAAAAAGGGAGAATAATACATGAAGAAAGCATTAATTACGGGTGTAACAGGGCAGGACGGAGCGTATCTCTCAACATTCCTGCTCAGAAAAGGCTATGAAGTTCACGGCCTCAAGCGGAGAAGCTCAATCTTCAACACAGCGAGGATTGACAACCTCTACAAAGACCTTCACGAAGAGGGACATAAATTCTACCTTCATTACGGGGACTTGACAGACTCATCAAACCTAATACGAATGGTACAGGATATTCAGCCCGATGAAATCTACAACCTTGCAGCGCAGAGCCATGTTAGAGTCTCGTTTGAGGAACCCGAATACACCGCCGACTCAGACGGACTCGGGACATTGAGACTCCTTGAGGCGATAAGGATATTGGGACTCGAAAATCACACGCGCTTCTATCAGGCATCAACGAGTGAGTTATACGGAAAAGTTCAGGAGACACCCCAGAAAGAGACAACTCCATTTTACCCCCGAAGCCCTTACGCCGCCGCAAAACTCTACGCTTACTGGATAACGGTGAATTACCGTGAGGCCTATAACATGTTCGCGTGCAACGGAATACTCTTCAACCACGAGTCCGAACTCAGAGGCGAGACTTTCGTTACCCGAAAGATTACCCGTGCCGCCGCAAGAATAGCATTAGGCCTTCAGGAGAAAACATATCTCGGCAATCTCAACGCAAAACGTGATTGGGGACATTCAGAGGATTACG
>JAFSLR010000397.1 GCA_017448375.1 Synergistaceae bacterium
ATCGCGGCGCAACCTCGAAGTATTAGGAAGCCCCCGCTTCTATAAGCGGAGGTAGTTCACTTATCTTGACTAAGTGTTTTTAACTTAATCAGGCTGTACGCTAGCCATACGAACATAAACGGAAGCTCAAAGAGTATTCCCCTGTATGTAAGCTGATGAGTCATAATCCACATGAACGGCCTGTAGTTTCTCACTGGCACTATTGCGAGTCTCATGAACGAATAGAGAATCACAGCAAGCGGAGCTACAACGGAATAATGTTTTTTCTGCCGTCTCTGAAGTGGAATGACTTTCCTTTCAACCAGCAAAAGCACACCGACAATCACGAACGCAATCACCGAGTAATATATCTGCACAGGATGACGGAAGACTCCGGCTTTGTCGAACGGAAAATGTACGGCCATGAAGAAATCAGACTTTATCCCGATACAGCAGCCGTTGAGGAAACACCCCCAGCGGCCTACAGTTATTGCGAGCATTGCAGGGGGTGAAGCGACATCACAGAGCTTTGCGAACGATACTTTTCGTGAGAACATGCACATGATTAACGCCGACAAGAACGCCCCCGATACCGCCCCGAACTCGTGAACGCCCCCGCGATTAATGTCGAGGAAGAGCGATGGGTTATTGACGTATGAATCCCAGTGAATGATGTACTCGAATGACTTTGCGCCGAATAGCATAAAGAAGAATGATACGGCCATGATTTTTCGGGACTCGTATTCGTCAAGCTGGTATTTTTCGAGCCGGTGAATGCTCCAGATTATTGCGAGTGATAACGCGATGAACCATATAACGCTGTAGGTGTCGACTCTGAATCCGAATATGTGAAACAATGTCGGGTACATGGTTAAAGCGTCTCCGAGTCGTAAGGGTAGCTCATGGCGTAAACGGTTTCGGGGGCAATGTCTATGTTTCCGTTGTCCCATGTTATTGTGCCGTATGCGATTACGGGTTTGCGGAAAATTTCAAGGTCAGCAAGAGGCTTGAAGACTTCCCCGTCAATTTCGGTTGTGTCGAACAAACGCTTTTCGCCCGTTGAGAATGTTACCAGCACTATACCCCAGTCAAGCGGCTTTGCCTCAGTGATAGTTATCCCCATCTCTAATTCTCCGTAACATATTCCATTTTTGATGTACATTACAATTATTCCGCCTCCCACAATAGCATATTGTCCGAAAAATAAGCCTTAACCCTGCCTTTGTCTTTAAGCCACGAGAGATAAGACCGCACTGTGCTTCCCGCTAACACATACTGCTCAAACGTCATGCTCAGATTCAGGACGGAAAATAATCTCTGCAACACAGACTCAAAGTTCAGAGGCTCACGGCATATTCCCGCTATAATGTCTGCAATCTCGTTCACACTGTCAATGTTGTACTGTGCAAGCCCGCTGATTTCATCTGTTACAGGAGCATGAGACGGAACGAACGCTTCAGCCTCCATTGACTTCACCGTCTCAAGAGTCGAAATATACGCCCCAACATCATAGATGAAACTGATACGGTACTTTTTGAGAGTCTCAACGCTCGAAAGGCAGTCAGCAAGATACACAACATCATCGGGAGTCCTGAATCCGGCCATGCTGAAGAAATGCCCGGGAAGCGGAATAATCTCCCAGCCATCAGGCAAAACTTCAGGCGTGAGATATTCCGCATTGCTCTCTTGTGCCATTAAGAATTTGTGCCGTAACTCCTTCATCGGGTAACCGCCGTAAAGGAATGACGCTTCAAGAATTGGATAACGTGTGAAAGCGCACTCAATATCAGGCGCGTAAATTTTGCAGCCCGTTTGAGACTGAAGATATTTATTCCCGCCTATGTGATCGGCGTTTGAGTGAGTGTTGAATATCGCCGTAAGTTTCAAGCCCTCAGAATCAAGAATCTTGCGGATTTTCCTTCCGGCTTCCTTATCGCTTCCGCTGTCAATAAGGCATACTTTATCCCCGTCCAGCTTAACGAGTCCGATTTTTGCGGGGCTTTCTATGTAGAAACTTTTACCCCTAACATTGACAAGCTCGTACATTATTTCGCGTTTTCCTCACTGTGTTTCGCACTGTCCTCAACGTAGAAGCTGCTGCCCTTTCCGTATTTCTCGCGGAGTTTAGGCTTCTCGATTTTCCCGGTCGGGTTTCGCGGAACGTCAGCAAATATTATCTTTCTCGGCCTCTTATAGCGTGGCAGCCCCAAGCAGAAGTGATTTATTTCCTCCTCAGTGCAGGTCATACCCTTTTTCACCTGAATAACCGCCGCAGCAATCTCGCCTAATCTCGGTTCAGGAAGCCCTATCACTGCAACGTCATGAATCTTAGGGTGAGTGATGAGGAAGTTCTCAACCTGAACAGGATATATATTTTCACCGCCCGTTATGACAACATCTTTCTTCCTGTCGACAAGCCACACAAACCCGTCATCGTCCATCATGGCCATGTCCCCCGTGAATAACCAGCCGTCCCGCAATGACTCGTGAGTCGCTCCGGGGTTGTGGTAGTAGCAGAGCATTACGCCCGGGCCTTTAACGCATAATTCGCCCGTCTCACCCTGTGCTACTGGTTTCCCGTCATTATCGACAATCTTCAACTCCCAGCCGTAACCCGGAACTCCTATTGCGCCGACCTTGTGTATGTTCTCCATTCCGAGATGAACACAGCCCGGCCCGGTTGACTCTGAGAGTCCGTAGTTCGTATCGTATTTGTGATTCGGGAAGTATTCCAGCCAATGACGTATCAATGACGGCGGTACAGGCTGTGCGCCGATGTGCATTAACCGCCACTGCGAGAGATTACGGCCCTCAAGTTTCAGCTCGCCCGTGTCTAACGCCGTCAATATGTCCTGGCACCACGGGACTAAAAGCCACACGATCGTACAGCGTTCCCACGAAACAACATCGAGAATCGCTTTCGGTGATGTCCCTTTGAGGATTACGGCACGGCTTCCAGTGAACAATGAGCCGAACCAGTGCATTTTTGCGCCGGTGTGATAGAGGGGCGGAATGCAGAGGAACACGTCTTCATGTGTCGTGAGGTGATGCTTGGCCTCCATGCGCGCTGCCTGTAAAAGTGCCGTGTGATTGTGGAGAATGGCTTTCGGGAAACCTGTTGTGCCGGATGAGAAATATATTGCTGCCTCGTCGGTGTCCTCAATAAGAATCTTCGGAGCACTCGAAGGGCAGTTGTTGACGGCCTCGTTGTAGCTCTCTGCAAATGATGGGCAGTTGTCCCCTACAAAGAAGAGCAGGCATTTATCCCCGAGAGCAAGGACTGTGTTTTCGACTCTGCCTATGAACTCCGGGCCGAAGAATAACACGTCGACATCGGCCAAGTTCACGCAGTACTCTATTTCCTCAGATGAATACCTGAAGTTCAGGGGGACAGCTATTGCGCCGGTCTTGAGAATCCCGAAGTATATCGGCAGCCACTCTAGGCAGTTCATGAGGAGGATAGCTACTTTCTGGCCTTTCTTGATTCCGCGCGAGAGAAGCATATTTGCTACACGGTTGGCTTTCTCGTCAAAGACTGACCACGTGATTTCCCGCCTGTAAGGTTTCTGTGATGTCGGCTGAATCAGCGAGTACTCTTTCCATGTTATGCGGATAGGCTCGGTCTGTTCGGGGTTTATCTCGACAAGAGCTACTTCATTTCCGTAAAGTTTGCTGTTGCGTTCAAGTAAATCGGTGATTGGCATTGTGTGAATGCATACCTTCTTTCATAAAGATGAAGCCCTGCTGTGTGTCAACAGGACTTGTGAAAATTAC
>JAFSLR010000398.1 GCA_017448375.1 Synergistaceae bacterium
AGGAAGAGACCTGAGTCCCTCGACAGCCGTAGCAATATTGAGCATGGGAAGAATCGTATATCCCGCCGCTGTTGCCGAGAATGCCGCGCCGATTGATGATGCGTAAGCGAGAGTCAGCGCAAGCATGAGCATTCTTGAAGCGTTATTGCCCATACGTGTGATTTAGGGTGCTACGAATCCGATTATGATTAACGGAACGCAGAACATCAAGAACTGTCCGGCTATGTAATGCAATGTTACGATGATGTGAAGAAGTGCTGTTGATACCGGGCTGGTGTGAGTTGATGAAAGCCATAAACCGATAAACAGACCCGCTACGAGAGCTACTATCAGTTTGAACGGAAGCGAACTCGTGAAACCTTTGCTGCTCATGTTGAAACCTCCTGTGAAATTTTTTGTGTTCTTAACAGTTTACACCCTAGCGCAAATTCAGTAACTATTATTTTCAAGCTAATGTGATTCCGAGTCTGCCGATAATATTTCCCGTTATTTTTTCAGCAATTTGAGTGTAGCTTCGTCCATTTCACCGCCGAAAAATTTATCCAGCACCTTATGAAACACCGAGCCTTCCTCAGAAACACACGCGAATAACGTCATGCACGACCTCAGCTTCACCGCGTCAATTTCCCAGCTCATAACTTTAACGGGATCATTCTCTTCAAGGTCAAGCAACGCCGATGTAATCTCCCTCAAATCAGCTCCCAATTCAGGATGACGCAAATATTCTCTTGCCTCGTCAGCATCCTCAATCCCGAACTTTACAGAACGTCCGCTCATGCCTAACCCTTTAAGCTGAGGAAAGATATACCATATCCAATGCGACTCCTTGTGCCCCGCTCTCATTTCCCGTAAAGCCTGCGGATAATCGTTCGTGTGATACGGGAAAAATCTCTCCAATTTACTGCTCATGAAATTTCCTCCTTTAAGACTTCCTGCCCTTTACCCATCGCAATCCCCATGAATAAGCCGAATCCATATCCGAATGGCTTGCGAAAAACTTTATCAGCTTCTCAACGCTGAATGTCTCATCATTCACATTCTCAAGCATTGCAATGGCGCACATACCTTCCGATGTGTTGTACTCGTCAAGTTTCACAATAAGCTCGGAGCTTCCCGGACATTTCACAGTTGCGACCCCGTTTGCGTCCTGCCAGTTCGCAACCCCTTCATATATGAACGTGTAAACAAGAATGCGTTTGAACCGCGAAATCTCAGCACCGTTTACGCGCAAATTTTCACCGCCCGCAGTGTCGCCCGTCCTGTCGTCCCCGTCAAGCATAATGTACGGATACGAATCGAAATTCCCGAAATTGCCTCCCAACGCCTGAACAGATCCTTTACGGCCGTCTTTCATCTCGTAGAGGCAGCCCAAATCCAAGTCGATTGCCGCGTCTTTCTTTGAGAATACTGAAAGCAAATGTTTTCGCAAGTTTCCTCTGTTCCAGTTGAGATTGATTACGATTTCGCCGAGATTATCGGATTTCTTCTCAAGGCTTACCTTCTTCCCCTTTTCGAGAATTACTTTCTTCACGGGTTCGGGAGGGGGCGATGTCATTTCCTGACCGCCGTAATTCCTCAGCAAGTCGCTTAATCCTCCGTTGAAGCCCGATGCTACAGCGTTGACCCGCCAGCAGTCCTTTCGGTAAATCTCTATGCTGATTATTGCCTTCTCGCTGTGGAAGTCAGACCCCGAAAGATTCATCGTCATCGAATCATTCTCGGTCTCAATCGTCAATGTGTGTGATGAAATTTCACCCATCGTCCCGGCTCCGTCAATGCTCGCAGTGAATACAAGTTTTGCGATTGACAGAGGAAGACTCGCAAGGTTCACCGCAAATTCAGCCCTGCTGTTTTCGGAAGCATATTTTATTTCACCGTTTGGCGACTCGGGCTGGTTGTAGAATATCATGTACCTGTCATCCGAAAGTTTATCGTCATAATCGACTCCGAAGCATGAGAAATCATAGACAGCATTACCCGTAATACTCATGTCAACAACAATCTTATCGCCTGGAATTTTTCCCCTGAAGCCGCGTATCATTTCCATATTTTTATTCACCCCTGATAAAATGGATTGTTACAGTATAGTTACTCTAAACATATAAAAAATATCTATGCTACGAGTTTTACAGTGTAAACTGCTGGCGTACTACACACCTCTATCAAGTCCAAAGAGTTTAATATTTCCTCTTTATTCCTGACTACTTTTTCTATATATTTTTTCAGGATATTTAATGCTCCGTTCACATCCGCATTTATTAACCGTCCATTTGAGGCTCGGAATAATCCTCGTTTTACTCGACTGCCTTTATATTTTTCGTGTTTGCATATTTCTTCATTATCCAAGAAACTGCATTTTGATGTGTAACTCTCTTCATTGGTTGTTACTATAATTCCCACTAATTCGCATTTATATTTCAGCATTCTTATGAACTTGTAAAACGGGATAAAGTGAAACCTTTGATTACCTTCTTTTCTCGAATTGCCTTTTCTCCCTAATCTCATGTCTTGCTTCCACCCCGCATTGTATCCTATCACTAATTCAGATACATCGTTGGAAACTAATTGATTCACAATATAGCGAGAGGCTTTATGAAGATAATCGTTTATCTTATTCCGCCGTTTGCTTATTAAGCTCACCTCTTTTCGGGTCTGCTGTTTACGCCTAGAATTTTTTGAACGGGTTTCTGCTAATTTCTTGTTGTAATACTGGTTTATCGACTTTAATGGCCGTCCGTTTATTATTTCTGTCCGTGAATTGGGATATACTATCACTGCAAGGTTATTTACTCCTAAATCTATAGATGCGATTCTCCCATTATGTCTTATTTCTTGACACGTAACATTGTAGAGAATTTCAACTCTTATATGATTCCTGTCCAATGGGACTAACCTTGCTGCTTGGATTTCTTCCTGTTTCGTCCTAATTAATGTGGATGTACCAGACAGCCTTAAAAATCCATTTCTGACATTTCTATTTTTGAATGCTATAGACTGTATTGTTCTATATCTTGGAATACCAAGCTTACCTTGATATTTAGAAGGATTTTTCTTGTAGCCCTTTAATTTATGAAAATAACCTTTCCAAGCCGAAATTACTTGTCTTTGAACCTGCTGTGAAATTTTAGTTGGTAAACTGTAGTAGTCTGCTTGTTTCTCCTGAATAAACTGCTTGTTTACAGCTTCATATGTAATGATTGTCCCGGCGAAAAATGCTTTACGAACACAATACATAGTAGCATTATAGAGATTATTTGCATTGCGGCATAATATTTCAAATTCACTGAATGCCTTAGAACCTCTTGTGAAAATATGCTGTTCACTTAGTATCATTCAATGCCTCTATTATTTGCTCTGTTTTTCTGCGTGAACGCCGTCTGCCGTATATACGGGCACAAAAGCTGGTTACAAGTGATATAAAGTCTTCAAATAGGTCTTGTTTATCTTCGCAAGGATCTACAACAATTATTTCGCATTCTGGATAAAGAAGTTCTATGTAGTGATAGCCGAATCTTGTTAATCTGTCTTTATGCTCAACAACTATTTTCGTAGCTTTTCTATCTTGGAATATTTTTGATAATTTAGGCCGGCTGTCATCTAATCCGCTTGCACATTCTTTTACGACTTCTGAAACCGTTAAACCTGAAGCCTCACAATATTGGATTAATCTATCGGCCTGAGCATCGAGATTAGATTTATTTTCAGAGCCTGAAACTCTCGCATAGATAACAACGTAATCATTAACTTGAGCTTGTTGAGTTTCGTCAATAACAACAGTTCCCGTTGGAAGCTGGCGGGCGTTAGGAATTTTACCTCTCTTAAAATGATTCCAAGCTGTTTGATAAGTTATTGAATTTTTCCTCGCATACTCACTTAACTTCAAAAAATTTTCTACTCCTTCATTTGATTTTTGTATATTATAATATATTTTCATATTTTCATATAAAGTAAAAAAATACACGAAAGGACAAAATTTTATTGGACGTTATATCTATAAAAGGTGCAAGAGAACATAATCTCAAAAATATTAACATCGACATTAAGCGCGGAAAATTCACAGTTATAACCGGGCCTTCAGGTTCGGGAAAATCATCGCTCGCTTTCGATACCCTTTACGCTGAAGGCCAGAGAAGATATGTAGAGTCATTGTCAGCATATGCCCGCCAGTTTCTCGGAGTCCAGAAGAAGCCCGATGCTGATGAAATTTCCGGATTGTCGCCCGCAATATCAATCGAACAGAAAGGTACAGGACATAATCCCCGTTCAACCGTAGGAACAGTAACAGAAATTTATGATTACTTCCGTTTACTTTTCGGGAGAATCGGAATCCCTCACTGCCCTAAATGCGGGAAACCCGTACAGCGTCATTCAATCGACGAAATTTTAGCGTACATTCTCAGCCATGAAGACGGACTGAAGACCGAAATATTTTCACCCGTAATTCGCGGCAAGAAGGGGGAATTTCGGAATCTCTTCAGCAGTATCCGCGAAAAAGGCTACACACGCGCAAGAGTCGACGGAGTAACATACTACCTTGAAGAGGAAATAACGTTAGACAAAAACAAGCGTCATAACATCGAGATAGTTATCGACAGACTCAAAATTTCATCCGACAAACGAACACGATTAGCCGAAAGCGTAGAGTCAGCACTGAAACTTTCAGGGGGATTCGTAATGATTCACTCAGAAGGCCATGAAGAATATACGATGACCGAAAATTATTCCTGCCCTGACTGTGAGATCGGTATGCCGGAGATTGAGCCGCGTTTGTTCTCGTTCAACAATCCCGCCGGGGCATGTCCTGACTGCGGGGGGCTTGGGAGTCATGAACACTTTTCGCAGGAGCTTGCGATAGATCCGAATCGTTCAGTTCTTGACGGAGCTATTATCCCGTGGAAGTCAAAGCCGTATTCAGTAACAAAACTCAAAATGTTTGCTGACAAACACGGCTGGGATTTGTCGCCCGCGTGGAAAGATTTGCCGCCTGAAATACAGAATTTCATCTGGAACGGTTCAGGCGATGAGAAGATGCCGATGATTTTTGAC
>JAFSLR010000399.1 GCA_017448375.1 Synergistaceae bacterium
GATTTTTCACATTGGGTTACGTTGTTGTTGTGCTGATTGTGATTCAGGTCTGGGGAATGATACCCCCGCAGGGCAGAGTCTCAGGTACAGGGCTGTTAGTGTTTATTCTTCTCGAATGTTCGCAGCTTATACCGCCTATGCTCCCTGTTCTGATTCTCGGAGGCAGTACGGGCTGGGGATATTTCCTGATGCAGCAGGTGTACTCATTGCCGGCAATACTCCTAACGATGTATATTTACCGTCAGAAAGTAGCAGACATGAAAGTGTAGGTGCAACAATGGAAGTATTAGACACTCGGTTAAAATTCTTTCTCTCAGGGATAACATTATCGGTGATTGTGTTAATTTCGGGCTTGTATTTGTGCCAGATATATCAGGGCGACAAGTATATACGCTTAGCGCACAACAACAGGTTGAGAATGATACGTTTTCCCGCGCCAAGAGGAGAAATTTTTGACCGCAACGGAGTACCTTTAGCCGTCAACGATACGACATTCTGCATAATGGGTTATCCTCTCGACCTTAACACGCCCGAAAAGTTATCACATCTCAGCAAAGTATTAATGCGTCATGGAATACCCTTCACAGTATCAGACCTCGAAAAGACAATAAAGCAGCAGAGATTAGCCCCTTACCGGGTGATGAAAATCGTACCCAATCTCACAATGACTCAAATGGCCGAACTTATTGCGGATTACGAATTTCCTCATGAGCTTTTCCCCTTAAGCGTTTGGAGAAGGACTTATCCCGCAGGTACTACAGCCGCTAACATCATAGGCTATGTCGGCGAAATCTCAGAGACCGAACTCAAAGCGCGTTCCGAAGAAGGCTACAACGGCGGAGACCTCATCGGGAAATCCGGCATTGAACGCTCATATGAGGCTGAATTGAGAGGCTCACCGGGGCAGGAGGCGTTAGAGGTTGACGCACGCGGGCGGAAAGTCCGAACTCTTGACGCTAATCCGGCGATTAAGGGCGAAGACTTACGGCTTACACTCGACATGGGAGCGCAGAAATTAGCGGTTGAACTCCTCAAGAACTGGAAGGGCGCAATCGTCGCAATGAACGTTGAGACGGGAGAAATTTTAGCCCTTGCGTCAAGCCCCGTTTACGACAACAACCCGTTATCGTGGGGAGTTTCCGGCCGCGAATGGAACGCCATCATCACCGACCCCGAACGCCCAATGCTTAACCGCGCAATCGCAGGAGTTTACCCCCCGGCAAGCACCTTCAAGGCTTTTATGTCTATTGCGTCGCTTGAGGAGAACTCCATCACACAGTCCACAATGATAGCCTGCCGTGGCGGATTGAGATTCGGCTCTCATCTCTTCAAGTGCTGGAAACATTCCGGTCATGGCTCATTGAACGTCATCGGGGCTCTTCAGCATTCGTGTGATGTCTTCTTCTACCAGACTGGATTACGGACGGGTATCGAGGACTTAATCAAATGGGGAAGAAAACTTCACTTGGGCGAGCCTACTGGAATTGATTTGCCCGGTGAAAGCGGAGGAAATATTGCCGGGCCCGAATGGAAGATGAGACGATTCAAATCTCAATGGTCGGGCGGTGATACGGTGAATTATTCCATAGGTCAAGGCTATATGCTTATGACACCAATACAGATAGCACGGGTCTACGCTGCAATCGCTAACGGCGGGAAAATGGTAACACCTCACCTTCACGCTAAAGGCTACAGAGTACCGGAAAATATCGGCCTCAATCCCGCAAAACTCGAAATCGTGAAACGCGGACTAGAAGCTGTAGTTAGTCGCGGAACTGGCTCAAGGGCAGGGCGTTACGGGGTACAAGTTGCGGGGAAAACTGGAACGGCTCAGAACTCTCACGGCGATGATCACGCATTATTCGCGGGGTATGCTCCGGCTGAAGCTCCGAAATATGTTGCTGTGGCGGTTGTTGAGGGCGGGAAACACGGAAGCAGTGTGGCGGGGCCTATGGTAGGACAGATGTTAGCGCATTTGCTTACACATTGATTTGATTCTCATGCAAACGTTCTCAAAAATAAAACACGAAATTCATTTTGACAGTATAATATTCACACATTAAATTTTTGACATGATGGCTTTATTATGAATATATCAAATTTGAACTTGCTTAAGAAATTACGCAAACCCGAAGCGCATATAAAACTTGAAAGAATGCACTACGGTATCAAATTCCTTCTCCCTGAAACTTTATCGGAGGACGAATTGCTGAGACTTCTTGTACGCATTCCCGCGAGCGCGTATAAACTTCCTGAAGAGCACGGAATATCATTAGATTTTGCCGGGCGAGAATGTTCACGGAGACTGATACTTCACATGCTCAACAGTATAGTATGGGAGAAAGGGATAAAAGTATTCGCGTGGCTCTCAGGCAATCCCGAAAGTGTAAAGCTCTTCAAGGCAGCAGGGCTTTCGACAGTCGAACCGCCATTGAACATTGAAGGCGCAAAGCCTCCCGAAACGGACGAGAAATCACCGAAATATGACAATCATACCCGAAATCACATTACATCACTTAAAATAGTGTACGGCTCTATGCGTTCAGGGCATAAAGTTGAAACTGAAGGCGACGTATTAGTGTGGGGACACTTGAACCCGGGCGCGGAAATCGTAGCGGGAGGAAGCGTAATTGTTGCGGGGCGATTGCTCGGAGTTGTTCACGCAGGGGGTTACGGCCGTAATGATGTCTTTGTGTGGGCAGGATGTTTCGAGACTCCGCAGGTAAGAATCGCTAACAAATTATGCTTTGCAGACCCCAAATCAACAGCTTCATGGGGAAAAAGCGTACTCATAACACTTGAGGAAGGAACTCCCGTAATAAGGGAGAATAAATTTCTTCACTCACTGAAAACGAGAAAATCAGAACAGGAGGGTATTAATCTCTAAATGCCAGCACGTGTAATAGTAACGACTTCAGGCAAAGGGGGAGTCGGCAAAACAACCTCAACCGCAAATATAGCCGCAGCCTTAGCGAAGTTCGGAAAAAAAGTAGTAGCAGTTGATGCAGATGTAGGACTGCGGAATCTTGATGTCATAATGGGACTCGAAAACAGAGTCGTCTACAACTTCATTGACGTAATCGAAAAGACCTGCAAACTTTCAGCAGCTCTCGTTAAGGACAAAAGAGTCCCGGGTCTCTATCTTCTTCCGGCAGCTCAGACACGCACAAAAGATGCCGTCAACCCCGAACAAATGGTTGCGTTATGCGAGGAAATGAAGCCGGATTTTGACTTCATACTTCTTGACTGCCCCGCAGGTATTGAAGGGGGATTCAAGAACGCTGCGGCCGGAGCTGATGAAGCACTAGTCGTAACAACACCCGAAATCCCCGCAGTGAGAGACGCTGACCGCATAATCGGAATGCTTGAATCAATGGGGAAATCACCGATAAGGCTCATCATCAACAGATTGCGTCCCAACATGGTACAGGACGGCGATATGCTTGCGAAGGACGATATTCTTGACGTATTGTCGAGTGAATTAATCGGGGTCGTTCCTGAAGACGAGAGCGTAATACGTGCCACTAACAACGGAGAGCCTATGACGATGACGCTTGATTCTCCGGCAGCACAGGCGTATTTGAATATAGCCGAAAGGATTTTAGGCCGAGATGTTCCTCTTATGGATTTAGAGAGTTACGCGACACGGGGCTTCCTCAGCTCAATAAAGCGTTTCTTCACGGGAAAACGCAAGAGGTGATTTGAGCATGGGATTCTTGAGTAAATTTTTCGGAGGAGGAAATGACGGTTCAAGCCAGAAAGCAAAAGACCGTCTCAAAATAGTCTTGATACACGACAGAACAGATATATCGCCTCAGCTTTTGGATAATTTGCGCGATGAAATGGTAGGAGTTCTTGCCAAATACATGGACATTGACACGAAGAAGATTGAAATTGACCTTGACCATGACGAGAACGCAGTAGCACTTGTTGCGAACATACCTATACTGAGGATAAAGCGCGGGAAGGTAGCGGACATATCGTAACAGAAACATAAAGATGCAAACTTTCTGGGCTTCATTGAAGGAAGATTTATCCCTCACGGATCGGCTTATGCTTTTGTGTGCCGTAACGCTGGCTTTGTGGGGGGTATTCTGTATTTACAGCGCGGCGGCCGGGACTGAAGGAAGGGGATTTGATTACGCGATAAGGCAGGCGGCATGGCTTTTCGTCAGCATAATATCAATGCTCCTGATTATGATTGTAGGACATCACAAGCTACTTGAAGGCGCGTATTATTTGTTCGGGCTTTCATTGCTGTTACTGTTCCTGACGCTTCTAGCACCTAAAGTGAAGGGTGCGCAGTCATGGTTAGGATTCGGGGGAGTGAGGTTTCAGCCTTCAGAGTTTGCGAAGGTAGCAATAATCCTAACGATGTCAAAATTCTTCAGCCGTTATCCACCGTTAGACTTCAAGACGTTCATAATGGGATTAGGCGTGATAATGATACCCGTATTGCTTGTATTGTTACAGCCTGATGCAGGGAGCGCGATTGTGTTTCTTGTGATTTCGTTCGGAATGCTCATTGCTGCGGGTACTCCGTTGAAGTATCTCGGAAGTCTTGTGGGATTAGGATTGTCGGCAATACCTTTCATGTACTTCTTTCTTCTCAAAGACTATCAGAGAAACAGAATACTTGTATTCATTGACCCTATGAGAGACCCTTTAGGAGCCGGCTACAACGTAATACAGTCAAGAATAGCAGTAGGTTCTGGCGGATTTTCGGGTAAAGGATTCATGATGGGGACTCAGAGCAAGCTGAAATTTCTTCCTGAACCTCACACGGATTTTATATTCAGCGTATTTTCTGAGGAGTTCGGGTTTGTGGGAGTGATGATACTTATTGCGCTTTTCACGGTATTGCTTTTCAGGGTGATACTTGCGGGGATAAGAAGCCGTGAGAGAAGGTGCAAGATTCTTGTGGCTGGGGTTGCGTCGTGGCTGTGGTTTCAGATGTTCGAGAGTATCGGAATGAGTATAGGATTTATGCCTGTTACGGGATTGCCGCTTCCGTTCCTCAGTTACGGGGGAAGCTCGCTGCTTTCGACATTCATAGCGTTGGGGTTGGTGGCAAGCGTATATATTGAAGGGGGAAATTCACGGCATGGATTTTGAGGAATTTACGCGGCCTGAATGGGCGTTAATGTCGCAGGTTTCGAGGCCGTCAAGGTATTGCGGATCTGAGTGGAGGCCGGACGCAAAAATTTCATGGGACGAAGCGAGCCTGAGAATATGTCTTTCGTTCCCGGATGTTTACGAGACTGGAATGAGTTATTACGGTTTCCAGATAATCGAGTCATTCATTCACTCAATGGGTAAAAATTATCTCGCTGACAGGGCGTATTGTGCATGGCCGGATATGGAAAAATTAATGCTGTCTCATAATATCCCGTTATCATCAACCGAACATAGAAAGCCGTTAAAAGATTTTGATGTTATAGCGTTCACCCTTCCCCACGAGACTAGCTACACAAATATACTAACGATGTTACAGCTTTCGGGGATAAACGTTTTCACTCATGGCCGAAATGATGACTCACCGCTGGTTATTGCAGGGGGCTACGGTGCGTATAACCCTGATGTAATAGGACGGTTTATTGACGTGTTCTGCGTTGGGGAAGCTGAAGCGATATTGCCGGGATTGCTTCCTGTTGTTGAAGGCATGAAAGGCCGTCCGCGTTCCGAAACTTTGAGCGAAATATCGAAAGTCCCGGGCTGTTACGTCCCTGTAATCGGCGGGAATGTTACACGACAGTACACCGAAAATCCATTCACCCTTAAATCCATGATAGTACCCAGTGTAGGAATAGTTCATGACCGTGCTGCGGTTGAACTCTTCAGGGGCTGCGGAAGGGGCTGCCGATTCTGTCAGGCCGGAATGGTAAACCGTCCTGTCCGCGAACGTCCCGAAAGTGAAGCCGCGAAATCAATTCTCGACATAATAGCGTCAACAGGCTGGGAAGAAGCCGGATTAATGTCGCTTGCATCGTGCGATTATTCAGGGATTGAGAATTTGATTGATGACTTGTCGCCCAAACTCAACGAACTTCACGCAAAGTTGAGCCTTCCAAGTTTACGCATGGACGGATTCTCAGTAGGACTTGCGGAGAAACTCGAAGGGTTGCGCTCAAAGCACGGCGGTATAACTTTCGCGCCTGAAGCGGGGACTCAAAGACTCCGAGATGTAATCAACAAGGGAATAACGGAGAAAATGATAACGGATTGCCTTACGGAAATATTTTCGCGGGGCTGGGAACGTGTCAAGCTGTATTTCATGATGGGATTACCGACCGAGAC
>JAFSLR010000400.1 GCA_017448375.1 Synergistaceae bacterium
AGTTCGCCGTAAGCATGGGCAAAAAGTATCACGCAATCCTCCTCAACTGTTCATCCCTCGAATACTCATACGCCCCAATCGAACTCAACACTCACAGAATTATCATCACAAACTCAAACGTCCCTCACTCTTTAGCCGGAAGCGAGTACAATTTACGCCGCCAGCAGTGCGAACAGGCATTATCCGACATTAAGAAAGCCCGCGATATTTCATGCCTCTGCGATTTGACTGTGAATGAGCTTGACGAATTAGCATACACCGTTAAAGACCCCGTAAACCTCAAACGCGCATTTCATGCAGTCAGTGAGAACGAACGCGCTAAAAGAGCCGCCGAATCCCTCAAGGCCGGAGATTTGATTACGTTCGGAAAACTCATGAATGCCTCTCACGTTTCACTCAGGGACAATTACGCCGTAACAGTTCCCGAACTCGATATATTAGCCTCGTTAGCGTGGGAATTTCCCGGCGTTGTCGGCTCAAGAATGACGGGCGGAGGATTCGGAGGCTGTACCGTTAGCATTGTTGAGGGTGAAAGGGTCAATGACTTCAAGATTCATATCGGCTCAGAGTATGAGAGACTCACAGGGAGAAAAGCCAGCTTCTACGAGACGGGAATAACTGACGGTGCAGGAAGAATTGAGATGTAAGAATTTTTTTTCCTCTGTCATTAAACGGCAGGGGAATTTTTTTTTTGTGCGTGTATAATACCCTCTGTTTAATCTCAAAAATTGAAAGGCGGTAAACAATGCCATTACGCAAAATTTTATCGGCGGTTATTCTCATTCTCCTTGCCTTTTCACCTTCTTATGCTGAAGAAATAACTTCCATTGAACAGCTCAACGATTCGCGCTTCACAATAGGAGTGTTCGACGCAGGGCCATGCACGGACGCTGTAAATAAACACATTCCCCAAGCAAAACTTAAACACATAGGCGGCTCAGATATATATATAGCAGTAAAAGCCGGGAAAGTTGACGCGGTTGCTTACGACAATTCCCAAATGGCCGCAGCAATACGGGACGGCCTCGAAGGAGTGAAGATTCTTCCGGGCAGTATAGGCGAACTCTTCAACGGAGCTGGAATCTCAAGAGTCTCAAAAATTCCCGGCCTCAAGGAGAAACTCAATCAGTTTTTGGAAGAAGCCAAAAAGGACGGGACAATCAGCGATATGTTAGAACGCTGGGTAAGAAAACGAGATTACAAAGTCCCGGACATTCCCGAGCCTTCAAACCCTCAATTCACACTCACTGTAGCAACAACAGGACTCGTTATGCCGTTCAGCTTTTACGAGGGTAATAATCTGACAGGCTTTGACATTGAGCTTGCGAAGAGATTCGCTTTGTGGCTCGGTGCTGGCCTTGAGTTTAAGGTCTACGGCTTCGGCGGTGCTTACGCAGCGTTAAGGGGGGGCGATGCTGACTGCCTTCTATCTAACCTTCAGATTACGGAAGATCGCAAAGGAAGTATTGATTTCTCCGACCCCATATATGTAACACAGATTGTGCTTCTTGTTCGCGGTGAAAGCGATACGGATTACAGCTCCGATGAATTTATGCCGATTGTATGGACTCCGTCAGAGCCGGAAAACGACAACTCCGCGCTGATTAGGGAGTACAACGGGAAAAATATAGCTGTCGGAACAGGCTCGATACAGGCCATTCAAATCCCGAAAATTCTGCCCAAGTCGAAAATCACATACCTTGACACAGCCGCTAACCTCAATCAGGCGTTGAGAACGGGAAAAGTTGACGCTGTTGCTACCGATGACGCTGTAGCTTTCGCGCTTGAAAGGGAGAACGCAGACTTCACGCACGCTGACGGTTATCTCAGCACTTACGAGAATGCTTTTGTTTTCCCAAAGCGAATGACGGAAAGACAGAAGAAAATTGCTGACGAAATGAACGAGTATTTACGGCGCATAAAGTCAGACGGAACATTGAAGCAGATTCATGATATATGGTTCGGTGATGACGAAAGCAAGAAGATTATTGCTGACTATAAAAATCTCCCGGCCACTAACGGGACTCTTCATATCGCAGCCGAAAATGATACACAGCCTTATACTTACGTCAAGAATAATACTCTCGTGGGCTATGAGGTTGACATAATCACACGTTTCTGCCGCGAAAAAGGTTACAGGCCGGATTTTATGGTTGTGAATTTCTCCGGCTTAATCCCCGCTGTACAGTCGGGAAAATCTGATGTCGGTATGTGTTCGATTACAATCACCCCCGAACGCCAGGAAGCCGTAACCTTCAGTGAGCCTACATACAAGGGCGGTACAGTTCTCCTCATCAGGAAGTCAGATTATCACCCGTCAGCAAAAACAGCAGGGGCAATCCGCGAGTCTCAATCACACTCATCAAAAACCGCAAAAACAGCAGAGACCCCCGAATCACATTCACCGTCAGCAAGGTCAGCAAGAATCCCAAAGTATAAACATATCTCGGAGCTTGACGGAAAGCCCATAGGAATGCAGCCGGGCGTAATCGACTGGGAAGAATGGGCTGCGG
>JAFSLR010000401.1 GCA_017448375.1 Synergistaceae bacterium
CGTAATCCTCCTAAAGTCAGGGAGCAATGCTGCCGTTAAGGGTGATGCTGCTGTTGCAATGTTGTCGGTGAGCTCTCTTGCTGTTGGATATTTGCTGATGAATGTATTTTCCTCGTCATCAAATCTTTCTGGCGATGTATGCACGACTCTTTTCGGCTCAACGTCAATATTAACGCTCTCAGAAAATGACGTGAAACTCTGCGTGATACTCTCAGTGATAACGGTGATAATGTTCGTATACTTCTACAACAGGATATTTGCTGTAACGTTTGATGAGGAATTTGCTTCTGCCTGCGGAACAAATGCTAAACTCTGCAACCTCATCACAGCCGTAACAACAGCGGCGGTTATAGTGCTTTCGATGAAACTTGCGGGGGCATTGCTGATTTCTGCGCTTGTGGTATTTCCGGCATTATCGGCGATGAGGGTATTTCGCAGCTTTATGGCGGTAACGGTTTGTTCAGCGGTTATCTCGGTGATATGTGCAATTTCTGGAATGCTGGTATCAATTCTCGCTGGGACTCCTGTAGGTTCAACTGTGGCAGCTGCGGATATGATAATGTTTGCGGTATTCTTCATTGCCGGGAAAATTTTAGGGAGGCGATAAATTATGCTGAGAAAATTTTTGTGCGCTTTAATTTTTGTGATGATGCTGACGGTTTCGGGGTCTTTTGCTGCGAAGAGGAAGCCTGATCTTGACCTGTCGAAAATGAACGGTGTAATGGCATATTCAGGACTCTTCAACGTGATGTGCAATCTCCCGGCCTACGAGGGAAAAATCATCAAGGTAAAAGGTTTCTGCGACTCAGTTCATGATGATGAAACGGGGAAGGATTATTACGGCGTTGTGTTAATGGACGGTTCAATGTGCTGTTCAATCGGGGTTGATTTCGTTCTGAAGTCTGGAAAATATCCCAAGACAGGAGAACTGATAACTGTAATGGGGAGATTTGAGCAGTACAAACACGGTGAAGATACGTTCTGCCGGTTGAGCGATGCGGAATTGATGTAGGCTGTGAAAATTTTGCCTCCCTGTTAAAGTCGGGGAGGTTATTTTTTGGGGTATCACAGAAATTGAAAAAATCGCCGGAAAACGCCGGAAAATAGTAAAATTTGTCGGAAAAAGGCATATTTTGACGGGATAACCCTAAAAATATGGTGTATACCGAAATATTGTAGGAAGGATAAACGCTTGTCATTACTGATTTTAGGGGGAAAATCTTAATCCTTGTCATTGCGGGTACAATCAGCACCCCGTTTCGCCTCGAAGCGACAATGGTGATGATTGTACCACGTTTTACACGCAAAAATCAACCGAGAAATACAGATTTTTTGACATCAGACGAAAACTCAAAAATTACCTTACGCAGTTATTCCTGAATACGGGTAATTCTTTGCGCTATATATCAACCCTTACAGCAATGCTACAATCCGTAATATTCCATTTCACACAAAGGAGTCATAATTCAAAATGGTACACGTAAACGCAATGGGGAAATTATGCCCCGAACCCGTAATAATGACCAAAGCCGAAATCGAGAAAGGCTCAGCAGAAATCACCGTATCAGTCGACAACGATATAGCCGTCTCAAACGTAACCCGCCTCCTTCAGGGTAAAGGCTACAGCGTTGAACTCACACGCACCCCCGACTCTCAGGAACGCAAGCTCACCGCAAAGAAAACATCTTCCGGCGAAGTCTCACCCTCAAAGCCCCGCGATGAACTCCTAGCGATTCTCGTGGCACATGACGTTCTCGGCGGAAACGATAAGGAACTCGGCGAAGTCCTCATGAAAGCGTTTCTGGGCTGTATCTCGAAATTATCGCGCCGTCCCGCTGTTATGGCTTTCATGAATGAGGGCGTGAAACTCGTATTGCCGGAGTCGTCAGCACTCGGATACATTCAGGAACTCGAAAAGCTCGGCACAAAAATTCTCGTCTGCGGAACTTGCACGACTCATTTCAACATTACAGACAAAGTAGCAGTCGGTACAATCTCCAACATGTTCGAGATTATGGAGATGGTTACGGGCGCAGATAACACACTCATATTCTAATGCTCTACGCTGGAATCGATATAGGCTCAACTGCGGCGAAAGCTGTAATCCTCAATGAGGACAAATCAGCCGTAACCGCACGCCACATTATGCCTTCAGGGTGGAACAGCCGTAACACTGCTGACGAGATATTAACGTGGATTGAGTCGAAGGGATATTCGCGGGACGACTTGCGCATTACAGCAACGGGATACGGGCGAGTCTCAGTGCCTTATGCTGACGGGACATTGACCGAGATAACATGTCATGGAAAAGGCGCGGCGTTCTTGGGCGGAAATGATTTGACCGTTGTTGACATCGGCGGACAGGACACGAAAGTTATCGTCCTCAAAGCAGGAAGGGTCATTGATTTTGTGATGAACGACAAATGCTCAGCAGGTACAGGGAAATTCCTTGAGGTAATGGCGAACAGAATGGGAGTAACTTTGCAGGAGTTCTTCTCAATGGCCGAAACCGGAAAGGAAGTCAAAATTTCAAGCATGTGCACAGTATTCGCAGAGTCAGAAATCGTAAGCCTAATGGGACTCGGAACTCCCCGTGAAGATATTGCATGCGGTGCTGTAGGGTCAGTAGTCGCAAAAGTATCAAGCCTCGTAAGCCGTAAGACTCTTTCTGGAAAATATTTCCTTACGGGAGGTTTCTGCGATTCGTCTCTTCTGGTGAAAAAATTAGGTGAAGCATTAGGTTCGGAAGTAAGCACGAGTCCTGACGGAAGGTTTGCAGGTGCTATAGGTGCTGCGCTTCTGGGAAAATAAATTTTAGGGGGTAAAAATATGGATTACCGCGCAATGTGGGAGACTCTCGGAATGGACGTTAAGACTCACGATTTGCTTTGTGAGGCATTGCCGGGAATGTTCAGCGGAGTATTCATGTCGCAGGAAAACAGGCCAGAGGGTATGGATTACTTCTATTCGGTTGTCGCTGAGATTCACGGATTGAGACCCGCTGAGCTTGTCGAACACAAAAAGAATGGCGGAAAAGTTGTCGGTACATTCTGCATTCACGTACCCGATGAGATTCCGATAGCAGCAGGTGCGATTGTAACGGGATTATGTTCGGGGTCGCAATTCTGGGTTCCCGGCGGCGAAAAGAAACTTCCGACTGCAACATGCCCGCTAATTAAGGCGAGTTTGGGCGCAAGGTTTGACAGGACATGTCCGTTTTTCAGGCTTGCGGATTTGTTTGTCGGCGAGAATACTTGCGACGGAAAGAAAAAGGCTTGGGAAATTTTAGCCGAAGATGCTCCGATGCACATTATGGACATTCCGCAGATGAAGAGGCCGAAAGATTATCTTCATTGGGAGGACGAACTGAAAGGCTATCTTGAACGCTGCGAGAAACTTACAGGGAACAAAGTAACGCCCGCTAATCTCAGGTCAGCAATAAAACTCGTCAACAAAAAACGCAAAGCCCTTCAGAGGCTAGCAAGTTTACGAAAGCTCGACAATCTCCCAATAAGCGGAAAGGACGCACTGTTAATCACTCAGATAGCATTCTACGATGATCCGGCGAGAGTTACTGAGATGATTCACAAGCTCTGCGATGAACTCGAAACCCGCGCAAAGGAAAACGTTTCACCGTTCCCGAAAGGCACAAAGAGGATATTGCTTACGGGTACACCGCTTTCGATTCCGAACTGGAAGATTCATCATATTGTTGAGACTTCCGGCGGGGCTGTTGTGTGCGAGGAAATGTGCACGGGAATACGCTACTATGAGAAATGCGTTGACGAGTCCGGCGCAACGATTGATGATATGATACATCACCTTTCAGACCGTTATATGGGTGCGATTCATTGCGCGTGCTTCACGCCTAACGCTGAGAGGATAGATGACATTAAACGCCTCGCGAAGGAATACAACGCTGACGGAGTAATCGACATCAAC
>JAFSLR010000402.1 GCA_017448375.1 Synergistaceae bacterium
CCTATAGGCGGAGAACATATCAGAAGCGACTTGGTGCAGGTTCTCCATGTTTCGCCGGGGGAAGCCGAATACCTGAAGAAGAGAATTTTTGCGGCTGATGCTGACGATGAGGAAATGCGCCGTGAAGGTATAGATGTTGATTACGCATATCAGATAATACTTGCGCGAATCGAGGAGCTTTTCGGGAAGTACATACGTGAAGCACTCGCAGAATGCACGCCACAGCATTTCCCCAACGGAATAATACTTTCCGGCGGAGTGAGCCTGACTCCCGGAATAGACCAGATGTTGCAGGATATATTGCAGATGCCAGTACGGAGAGTCATTGAGCCAGTCTACAGAATGCCGAAGGGACTCGATGATGCCTCGTACGTTAGCGCAGCCGGAATCCTGAAGTATCAGGCCATGATTGAGCGTGATCCGTATATATTCATGGAATCGGATCAGATATTGCCGGGACTCTCTGAGCGTTCAGAACAGCGGGGAAGGCAGGAGATTAAACGCCAGGAACGCAGGAACCGTGATACTGAAGGCTTGTATGATGACGAACAGCTCGAAACGCAGGGTGAATATGAGACTGGATATGATGACAGCGGCTATGATGATGGTTACGAAGACGAAGAGCCCGAAGAGCCGAACGAATCGAAGCGCGAAAATTTCGGACAGCTTATGCGGACATTAGCAGACAGATTCAAAAAGTTATTCTAACCTTCTTGTCATGCTGTGAAAAATAAAATACAATCAAATGCTGAAGGAGGAATTTTACTCAATGAATGATAATCTTTTCAAGCTGACTAACAACAATATCCGCCAGAATGAGAAAATAGTGGTATTCGGTGTAGGCGGCGGCGGAGGAAATGCCCTTAACCACATAATAGAGTCGAACGTTCAGGGAGTAGATTTTGTAGCGGCCAACACAGACGCGAGAGCCCTCGACATGAATCAGGCCCCCAACAAAATAATTCTCGGCGAGACTCTTACGCGCGGACTCGGAGCGGGAGCAAATCCCAAAGTCGGAGCAGATGCCGCAAAAGAAAGTATTGACCGCATAAAGGAATATATTACCGGAGCGGATATGCTTTTTGTTACAGCAGGCATGGGAGGCGGAACAGGCACAGGCGCAGCACCCGTTATCGCAGAAGCAGCCAAAGATATGGGAGTACTTGTTGTAGGAGTCGTAACGAAACCGTTCGGGTTTGAAATGGGCAGGAGAATGCGTACGGCTGAAGAAGGAATCGAACACCTCAAGAAAAATGTTGACGCGCTTCTTGTTGTTGAGAATGACAAGCTCTTGCAGATAGAGAACGGCGCAAAGATGAAAATTGTTGACGCATACAAGAAGGTAGATGAAGTATTGCGTCAGGCAGTTCAGGGAGTTACAGACCTTATAACGCAGAACGGTTTTGTGAATCTTGACTTTGCTGACATAAAAGCGATATTGACGAATGCAGGTACAGCCATAATGGGAATGGGCGAAGGCGAAGGCGAAGACCGCGCAAGAAAAGCTGCCCAGAATGCTATGGACTCACCGTTAATGACAATGCCTATGACAGGTGCTACGGGAGTATTGCTGAACGTAACAACAGGCACAGAGATAACGCTTCAGGAAATGACTGACGCAACCGACATCATAAGGGAGAAAGCCGACCAGGACGCGCAGGTTATTTGGGGACATGTATTCGATGAGACGCTCGGCGACAAAGTAAGGGTTACGATGATAGCGACATTCCCCGAAGAAAGCGGAATACCCCAGGGCAGAGTCCGAATCTCAGGAAGAGGAGAGAATATCCAGACACCCCCGACCAGACCCGTAACAGGCCAGAATGTACCGTTGCCCCAGCCGCCCGTTCAACAGCCCCAGCCTCAGCCTACAGTTCAGACACCGCCGACACCGAGACGGACACTATTCACGCTTTACGAACAGAAGAGAAAGCAGCAGGAGAGCGTCGGACTTGAAGAAGCGAGACTGACACAGCCCAATCCTAACGAGCGCGACGCATTTATGGGTATGCCGAGAAAGATTTACGACCAGCCCGCAATTTACAGAAAGAATCGCAGGGATTAAGACATGAGCAGGAGAACAACTAACCGCAGAGGTCTCAAGAAACGCGGAATACTTCCGTCATTCGGTGATTTGGTGCTTCCTGTTGTGGGAATTGCGGCACTCGTTCTATTAGTGGTTGCAGGCCGTCATTTTTTCGTGAGCGGAATAAACAATTCACCCGAAATCACTTCAACACAGGCTTACGCCGATTCCCCCGCAATCAAGGCCGAACGCAATAACACTCCGTCAGCAGAAAACTTACAGCCCAAACCATCAGAGACAGCCGAAGTTAAGACTGATGAGACGGTGAACGAGAACACGATTCTTGCGGTTTCCGAAAACAACGTAAATCCCCAGATTGAAGAAGTAAAGCCCGCAGTAACACAGCCCGTAAAGAGGACTGAAGCTCCCAGAAAGACAACGGCTCCGGCGAAAATGACGAACCTTCCGCCCGAAAAGCAATGGCGTGTACAGGTCGGTGCATACCCGTCAAAAGCTGAGGCCGAAAAGATAGTCAAGAAAATCAAGAATGCAGGCTTCAAGGCGAGAACGTATCAGAATCCTGCGTCAAAGCACGTAAAAGTGTGGGTTGAGGCAGGAGAGAGCAAATATCAGGCGGGATTGATGGTGGAGGCGATGAAGAAACTTGGATTTAAGTCGAGCTTCTCATTTCCCCCGATGAAGTAAGGCATTAAGGAAACGACAAGGGCAGGGAAGATTCCTTGCTCTATTTTTTTACCCGTTAAAAGGGGGCTAAACTCATGAAAGATTTTGAAACTCTCGAAAATTTATTGTACTCAAATTCCGACAACAGAATAATTCCCGGGCTCGAAAGAATTTCACGCCTTCTTGAACGCATGGGAAATCCGCAAAACTCCTTCAAGTCAGTACACATAGTAGGCACAAACGGTAAAGGTTCAACAGGTGCTTTCATTTCGTCAGTATTAAAAGCGTCAGGATATAAGACGGGATTTTATTCGAGTCCTCATCTCGTGAGTCCTGCTGAGAGATTCGTTGTTGACGGTGAAGAACTGAACGCTGATTTTTGGGTTGACGCTGTCAATGAGGCTGTCAGGCATATTGCTGAAGGTGAAGACTTGCCGTCATACTTTGAG
>JAFSLR010000403.1 GCA_017448375.1 Synergistaceae bacterium
AATACTGAGGAGGAGTCTGACCGGGAAACTGATAGACAGCAGCATAATCCCTGTCGAGTGTAGCTTGGTCAACAGTGGGATAGTCTGCACTTCCGTTATATACCGTACCTGTAGCTATGTTAATCCATCCCACAAGACCGTTTTCGCCTATAGTTGCTGAAGGTGTCGCTACCACTGTGCCGTCAGAAACTAGCTTAGGAAGGCTAAGTATCGGTTTCCCTTTATCACTGTTGATGTTTTCCATGTCGAATGTCAGTGTTGTTGTTTCTCCGCCGTTAGTAATTGCAAAACTGAGGTAATTTATTCCTGTATTTGTCGAGTTTGATGTTCCTTCAAAACTCGTAGTAAAAGCCATATCGTAGTTCGTGCCGTTCATAGGAACTTTCGCCATGCCGCCGTTAAGGTCATTAGCACCCGCAACAGCATTAAACGGAAGATCCGCGAAACCGTACGACAAGAAATTTTTGCTCCTGCTGTCAAGGTTGCACTGGTAATCGACTCTCGTTGTGGCTTTCGCTTCCATTTTCTGCCCGATCGGTATATTTATCGTTGAAAGCTCCGCGGCCTGCTGGAATCCCTCTAACGCTTTCTCCTCCATTTTGTAGCACTGAAGTTTGTAGCCTGTTCCTGACTGTACCATGTCACCGTTGCCGTCAAGAGTACAAGCACCCGAACGGCTGAAGAGCTGAGACTCCCCGCTTGTGTACACAAAGAAGCCGCGTTCCTGAATCATCATGTCGGAAGCATTTCCGGTGTAGGAGCTTGCGCCCTGAGTGTGAATGGTCTCGATTGCCGAAACGCTTACACCGAGTCCGACCTGTGCGGGGTTAATTCCGCCTCTTTCGCCGTCTGCGCTTGAAGCGTATTTGCTTGCCTGATACATCAAGTCCGCGAAAATAGTATTGTCCTTTTTGAAGCCCGTTGTGTTTGCGTTTGAAATGTTGTTGCCCGTCACGTCGAGCATAGTCTGGTGAGCGCGAACACCCGTTACCGCTGTCATCAATGATCTTAACATTCCGTATCCTTCCTCCTGATGTGAAAATTTTCTGTTGAATTTATGCTTTTATTTCTATGGGCGTGCGTCCTTCCTGCCGTGTCTCGTCCATGAGAGCAAAATTTATTCTAGCTGATTACTGATACGCCTTCAACTTTTTCGAGTGGCACTTCGCCTTCTGTTGTGTCAAGTATAGTGCCTTCGTTCGGGTCAAACCATACGTGATTCACAATCGCTACTTTCTGTGTGGCCTCTTCACCGTCGCCGGCCGTGAAAGCTATTGCCTTCCCAATGTACTGTACGGCGTTGAACTTGTTAGCGTTTGACATGGTTGTTAATGTATTGTTCATGTTCTGCATTTGTTCGAGGCTTGAGAATGTAGCCATCTGTGAAATAAATTCCCTGTCCTCCATAGGGTTAAGGGGGTCTTGGTTCGACAGCTCAGCAACTAACAGCTTGAGGAAAGCGTCCTTGCCGAGCGCGTCATTTGTAGCTGTTGTTACGGATGATGAACTATTCGTGCTTGTTGTAGTGTTAATGTTAGCAAGATTTGAGTAATTGTTTACATCTGTTACGGGCATTGTTTCATCTCTCCTTTTATGCTATCCAGTATAACAGCCCTTCTTCGAGGTCAGCCCTGAAAGTTTCTGTGTCATCGTCATTTTCTGAGGCTGTGAAGGTGTAATTGTCTCTTTGGTTCTGACCTCCTGAGTTCTGACCCTGACGGCTGTTGTCCTGCTGAACGTCAACCGTGAACTCTGACACTTGAACTCCCTGCTGCAATAAATTATCCCTGAGCTGTGTAAATTGATCCTGCACTATTTGTCGGATTTGCTCATTTGCTACTTTAACGGAGGCTTCGACCCCAGAGCTTGAAGACGTGAGCTCAACGGAAATTCTTCCGAGTGCCGGCGGGTCAACGATAATATTTGCCTTTCTGACTCCGTCAGTGCGAATGAATCTGACAACGTTTACGATACCGTTTCTGAGTGTCCGCGATTGGGATTGAGTTTCGGCTGCCTCATAAGTTCCTGTTCTGAGGCTCAAAGGCTGAGTGCTGACTCTTGCGGAGCTTCTTCGGGTTCTCACTGCGCTGTCAAAGAACGCCTGAAAGTCATTGAGTGCCTCAGTCCTTCGGGTGTCGGTACGGGATTCGCTGCGGGAATCTGTGCGCTGAGATGTGCGTGAAGGTGCTGCGGTCGTAACTCTCTGCGGTGAAATTCCGCCGGGACTCTGAGGTTCTGAGGGCTGAGTCGTTTCGGTCTCAATGATTCCTTCATGGCCGTTTTCGGGCTGAATGTCGCGGGGCTGAACGTTGCGCGGGGATTCGGGTGCTACGGTCTGAGGGTCATTGAGCGAGTCGGAGTCGGGGTCGGTCGTTGAGTGTGTTACGGCCTGGAATTTTCGCGGCGACTGGGGCTGAGTGCGTGAAGTTTTCGGGGTGTCGGTGATTTCTGGGGCTGAAACTTCGGGGCGATTGAGTTCCGTCTGAACTGGAGCGAATCCGGCCATGATGAGATTGTCCCCTGTGATTTCGGGGTGTGATTGGGGGTGTTCTTCGGGGTGTGTTTCGGGGGTTTCATCATCGGGGGTGATTTCGGGGTTTTCGCGCGTCAAAGGCTCTGAGATTTCGCGGGGCTCGTAATCATTCTGAGAGTGTGAGACCTGAGTCGGCGACTGGTTTTCGGGATTCGTGATTTCGTTCGGTGAATCAATTTCTGTGCGTGAGTCCGGCGTAACTCTGTGCGTATTTTCGGGAGCGTCAGTCTCTTCGGGAATCTCGCGGGCTTCGGGAGCGTCAGGGGTTTCGGGTTCACGTGCGGTAATGGCTGGAGATTTTTGGGTGTTACGGCGTTCGGGGAATTTCGCGGGAATTTCGGGTGTTATGGGAGTCTCTTCGGGTTCGGGTTGAGTTTCATTTTCCGGCAAAACTTCCTCCGTGATTACGGGCTTGGCGTTTTCGGGCGACTCGTGAGGCTCTGAAGGCTCGAAATTCTCCGT
The DNA here is from genome assembly GCA_017448375.1 of Synergistaceae bacterium. Classification (GTDB taxonomy): domain Bacteria; phylum Synergistota; class Synergistia; order Synergistales; family Aminobacteriaceae; genus JAFUXM01. The sequence goes on from JAFSLR010000403.1 coordinate 2,996, forward strand.
ATCATTCGCAGGTGCTTTCGGCGTTTCGGTTTCTGGTTTTGTTGCGGGTGTTAAAGTTTCAGAGTCTGCAACGTCAAGAGTCGGCCTGTAATTTTCGGGTAAAACTTCCTCTGAGATTACGGGCGTTTCGATTCTCGGTGATACTTCTTCATGCGCTGTAACTTCACGCTCTGCGACTTCAGGATTTGGCGCAACATTTTCGGGCAGAACTTCATCTGTTGTAATTTTGGGATTAAGGTTTGCGCTTTCCTCATGAATATAATTTTTCACTGGGGCGTTATCTTCAGGCGGTAAAGTATCAGGGATTTCGCCGTCAGCATTAAATTTAGCGTCATCAACAAATTCTGGGGCTTCAGGAATAATCCTGTCATCAACGACTTCTGAGGCAGGAATAATCCCGTCATCAAGAGTTTCTGAGGCAGCAATAATATCATCATCAAGAGTTTCTGAGGCGATAACAATCCCGTCATCAAAATCACTCTGAGGCGCAAAACTTTCATGTCTCCTGAAATGTGTTTCGGAACGCCTTACATCAGCAAAAAGATTCTGCCATGATGAGAAATTCTCCGTAACTGTCGGTTTTACTTCAGGCTTTGGGCTGTCGACTCGTTCGTTGTTGACTCGTTCATTGTTACCCTGTGAGCTGCTGACTTGTACGTTGTTGACTTGTACGTTGTTGACTTGTGCGTTGTTGACTTGTGCATTGCTGCCTTGTGCGATGTCGAGATGTGCGTCGTTGACCTGTACGCTGTCAGCCTGAAAATTTTTGCCCCAAACATTTTCGCCCTGTGCAATGTCGCTCCGTTCATTTCCGCCCTGTGCGCTGTCGGCCTCTGAATTTCCCCCCGAAAGAATATCCGTCATTCTCCCCGAAATTATTGCGTTGTTCCCCAATGTAATAGGCTGTGAGGACTCCGGCATATTCTGCGCTGTGTTTCTGGGTTGCGCTGTGTTCAGGGGCTGTGCTATGTTCACGGGCTGTGCTGTTATTTCGGGCTGAAGCGCGGCTGAATCCTCAGTGAGTATGTACTCTGAGATTATCGCGTCAAAAATTCCCGGGGCTGACCCGTTATTTTCCTGCGGCATTATTCCCGGCAAAAACTGCTGAAGCTGCGTATTAACCTGTGTCTGAAGAAATGAAAATATTTCCGGCGGCATGATTTTAGCCCTCCCTGTTTGTGATTTATCTTGTCTGCGGACGAGCCATTAACTCAGTTATCCTTGCTGCTTTTGTCGGCTTTATTTTACCCATAATTGAGGCTCTTGCGTCATTAGGAAGCCTCATCAATAATTCTACGGCCATTGCGTCTCTCAACTGTTCGATTACTGCGGCGGCGTTTCTTGCTGACATGTCCTGATAGGTTCGCGCTACCTGATTCATCAATTCCTGTTCTTGCTCCGTTGGGGTATTAGCGTTAGCCTCTGTTGCCTGTGTTGCTTCCTGAGCTCTGAGTCTTCGCTGCCTTCTTGAGACATCGCGCGATAATTCTACGAGTTCAATTTCTCTTCTTTCGTAGACTTCCATTCTTGCTACGTCGCGGCTCTCTAATGAGCGTTCGAGGGCATCAAGTCTCCTCTGCCACTGTTCAAGCTCAACTGCCCTTCGCTGTTCTGATGTGAGGGCGTAAAATTCGGGAACCTGGAAAAATTCTGCGAGTTTAGGCCCGAAATAAGGAATACGGGGTACAGTTTCCCAGAAAAGCGGACGGCCGTCCCAAATTCCGCTCAAATGCATTCCGACGGCTGTACCGAGTGCGAGAAGCAATAGCCATAGGAAGAATGTAAATTTCCCCATACCTTTTTTCTTTTTCTTTTTTCGGACTACTGGCGCGGGCGGTTGTTCTCCTGCTGGTTGAGCTGGTTGTGCCTGCGGTGCTGTTGCGGGGCGTTCTTCTGCCATTTTAACCGGCCTCCCTTAATCTGCGGTATATTGACATTATATTTCTCACGTAACGTTTTGATACTTCCGGAATATTTCCTGAGTCGACTCTTGCAGGGCCTGCGTTGTAAGCTGCGAGTGCCTTCTCAATATCCCCTCTGTATTTGTCGGTAAGGTCTGAAATGTATCTTACTCCGCCTTCTATGTTCTGTGCGGGGTCAAAGGGGTCTTCAACTCCTAACATTGCGGCGGTACGTGGCATGAGCTGCATTAGACCTTGTGCGCCTTTGTTTGAGACAGCGTCAGTAGTCCAGCCCGATTCAACCTGAATCATTGCGCGTATTAATTCCTGATCAACATTATATTTCTCGGCGCATTCTTGGATTACGTCTTTGAGTTCGTCATAATTGGTCTTGCCTGAAATGTTACTTGTACGTCTTGCAGTTCGCTGTATCCTCTGAGTGTCATTGAGTACGTCAACAAACCTGCTGTTTAACGGCTGTGTCTGCTGGTAATTGTTCGGTGAAAACTGACGGTTAATTTCGTCCATTCGTGTTAAGACTCTTGTTACGTTTGTAAGGTTAGGCCCCATTCATCAATAATCCCCTTTCCGTGAAAATTGCATAGTGGCAACATCATCGAGTTCGTTTTGTTCAATCCCTAATTGTTCCTGCATATCGGCTTCTTTGAGGTGGTCAATGTATGTCTCCATTATTCGGACATCTTTATGACGCTCAACAAGTCGGGCTTCCGTACCTGCGATTCGTGTTCTGACTTCTGAGAGTGCGTCCTGTCCGCGCGTAATGTCGGTGTTTATGGCATCAATGAACTGACGCTGAAACCATAAATCCATTGCTGAGACTGCCTTTCCTCCTGTTTTACTGAAGTCTGAGATTGCCTGCTTCTTTTCGCCTTCCAGCTGGGTTATGTGGGCGATTACTTCGCGTTCCTCGCTTCTTTCGGCGGCTAAGATTGCTTGCTCATTCTTTCGGCTGTCCTCACGGATTTTCAGTATACGGTTGAATCTTGATATTCTCTCGTGCATGGTTCGTCCTCTTTACTGTTGCTGCTGATTAGGATACGGCGCAAGCTCAAGCAGTCTTTTATCCGTCTCATCAAAACTCGTAGGGTCTTCAAC
>JAFSLR010000404.1 GCA_017448375.1 Synergistaceae bacterium
ACGCAAGATGATCGTCATCAATCAGGAAGAAATCATAGAAATCTCCGCCGACTTCCTTTGCGGGTGTCATTGTGGCGTAAATGTCAAACTCTTTCCTCTCAGGGAACGGAGGAAATATTCTCGGAAGCATATCGGCCTGAATCTGAGTCGCAACGTTCAACTCAGCCCCGATTCGTTCTTTCTCGGCTGTAACGGCGGCTAAGTTCTTCACGTATTCCTTGAGGGAAGCGGCCATGTTGTTGAAGGATTCTGCGAGGTCGCCTATCTCGTCATTGCTGCGGATTTCGGCGCGGTAATCGAGATTGCCTCCTGAGATTTTATGCACGTCATCTTCAAGCGCGATAATAGGCTCTGTGAGTTTGTGCGACAATCTACGGGCGGCAACAACAGCAAGCAGCACGATAATCACGAACGCCCCAACGAATGACAGTATCGTGAAAATGACTCTCTCATTCATGCTTCTTACGGGGTCAAGGATTACGCTTTCGGGAATGCTAGCGCACAACGTCCAGCCAGTACTCTTTATCGGCGTGTAAGCGTAATACACTCTGCTGTCTGAGAGTGATACTCCTGCTTTCCCGGCCATGATTGTACCCGCAAGACTCTTTGTTATCTCGGAGATCATCTGAGAGCCTCCGCCGGGGGTTATGATTTTTCCGGTTTTGTCAGCAAGGAAAGTGTAAGAGTCTTTTCCCAAGTCAACATTAACGATTGAGTTATAGAGATTCCCTATCAGCATATCCATTGCGACAACGCCCGCGAATTTCCCTTCAGCGTTATAGAACGGGGCAGCGCATGTTATCATCAATCCTCTGTTGTAACTGTCTGAATATATATCGGTGAATATGACTCCGCCTTTCTCTTTTGCTTCTTTGTACCAAGGGCGGGACTTGAAATTGTAATAGTACTCAGTGTTTCCTTCTTCCGGCAATGCTTCGAGGGAGTTCACTCCGTAACTTATCATGAAACCCGACTCCGCAGCGGCGTAAACTACAAAGAGATTCCCGTTGTACGACTCCATGACTGGGGCCCATATCTGTTTGAGGTTGCCGAATAATTTTATTTCGTCCATAACGCTGTTCACGTCAACACTTTGATTCAACAGTGAACGCTGAATTACGATCTGTCCTTCTGTTTCACGCCTGCAAGGGAAAACTTCATTTGGAACATAATTCTGCGGGTTAGTGTAAAGCTCGTGAATGTACTGCGAAAAGTTAATGATATGTCCTGCGTCGCGCCCTAATTCCGAGTCTGCAAAGTCTGATTTTGCCTCGATGATTGCGGCAAGGTTATTTTCCATTTGGCTTATGAGGGCTGACTCGCTGTCTTCCTGAATGCGCCTCATTCCGAGAATGCCTACAGTACCCGTAATTATCAGTGCTATCACGGAGATGTACAGAACGATAGCCTGAACCTTTTTTCTTATTGTTGACTTGCGCATGTTAAATCCTCCTACACTACTACATGTACAAAGTTTTCACCGCCCGAATAACTGAATGATGCACGTATTGCGCGGTGCTTTATGATTTTGAGGCTCATTATGTCGATTTCGTCCTCGTTTTTCTCAAGCATGAAGGGATTATATTTTTTCCCGCCGTAATGAAGACGTGCCGATATAGCCTCGCCGAATATTATTGAGACGGAAATTTTTGCGTCAGGGTGAGCCTTCTGGATTCGTATTGCGAGCTCCTCAATACAGCTTTGAATCTCAAGAATACGTTTCATTTTCACGCCGCGTTTCATTGCTGACATTTCGAGAATCTCATTCGCGCCCTCAAGTGACTCGGCGTTGGGAAGGAGGCAGAAATCAGCGTCAGGGAAATACGTGTATCGTTTCGGTATCACCGGCTCAATGTAGAGGAGTGATGAGAACAGAATCGTTACGGGGATTCCTATCGTAAGCCCTGTGATGAAATACGCGAATGATACGTTGAGTTTTCCGCACAGTATGCACCCTACAGCCAGCAGTAGAATATAGCGCGCGTAATCCGGCCATGATTTGAGGGAAGGACGGTGAGATTTTGCGGTGATGTGCCAGCCAATGAACATTACGAGGCCAGTTGCAGCTATGCAGTAACACTCATGAATCACGGCGGGCAAATCGGGGTTCACGAGACACGCTGAGAGTACACAGCCCATCATACAGCCCGCTATACCGTAAGCACCGAAGAAGAGTCCCAGCACTGAGGGAAGAAAGTTTTTGATTCCCGCGTAATAAGGCAGAATTTGAGTCATCTGTACTGGAGCGTCCATGAGGAAATATGCGGCGGCGCAAATCAGAATCAGCTTCAGCTTCTCACGCATGACGTAACAGCCTCCGAATCAGTGCGCAAAATTCCGGCTCAGTCATCAATATTCCGGCAATCATAAACGCACTCCCGATAATTTTCGGCCATGTTATTATCTCCGGCTCAATCCCTAGAATTTTTGTCATTACGGGCGATACTGCCATTGTCATTATGATTGCGGTTGAGAATATCAGCGAGGCACTAAGCGCGGAAATGTATCTTTGCGCGTAAACCTGAACGATTCCGTAAAGCCCCCGAATGAAGAAGCTGACGTAAATAACGCTGCCCCAAAACTCCGGGTTTGACGGAAGGGAGAAAGCCGCGCCCATAAATAAAGCCTCGAATGCCCACAATATAAGGCTGAAGATAAAGCAGAAAAACATCTGACCCATTGCGATAATTGCGGGATTAGATGTTGAAGAGTATTCGCTTACACTCACAAGGTAGAAGGCAAATGCCATATTCGACAGAGTGAGATAAAACGCGCTCATGCTGAAGAGTGTATGAAGCTCAGATCCGGCCATGATTAAGAGCCCCGCAAGAACTGTGAAGATACCGTAAAGAGTCTCGCGTGAAGGAATCTGCTTGTACGTGAGAAACGCAATCAGCGCAATGAATATAAAGTTTGTCGACAGAAAAGCATTCGTTATCGTTGAGCCTAAACCCTGTATTCCCATCAGCAAGAAAAGGTTGAAGATTACGAGCTCCCCTGAAAGTATCATGCTCTGCTTCACCTGCCTTATGTCAAGCCTGAAGAGTTCCCCGAAAAAAAAGAACAGAGACATAATCAGCCCGACAAGATTCGTTATGCACATGAATGCAAAGTGTGAGACCGACTCTGGAACCCATATCAGAAAAGCATATTGAACAGACGCAAAGAACGTTATTATTAACAGCGATAAATTTGCTTCAATACGATTCATATTTCGGTTACTGTGTATTTCTCTATCATGTATTCAGGCATATATTCGGTCTTCATTTCGCGCAGACCCTTAACGCCTAAATCTTCCTCAAGGTTCACGTAACGGAAATCCCCGCAGCAAAGCCTCACAAGCTCATGCTTAAGGAACGGTGAAATGTTCGGAATCAATCGCGAACCTTTGCCGACTGCACCGTCAAAACATTCATCGCTCAGCTTCGAGCCGTATGCGTAGCCCTTCAATTCGCCGTCAATGAACACAACGACTCCCGAAAGACCCAGCGCAAAGAAATCATTTAACGCCCTCTGAACGGAAATATTTTCTTCCTCAAGCTGTCTTTCAATGAGCGGGTTATCATCGCACATCAATTTTTCGTCAAGCCATTCGTCCTGAAACTCTCTTATCACATCAATGTGTTCAGGCAGAATTTTTGTTACAGTGAATCTCCCGTCATAATCTTTGCAGAAAGTTCTTACGCCCCTGCGTTTTCTCATAGGGTTAGGGGCTGAAGGTGAGAGCATGTTTTCGGGAATGTACATGTGTTCAGTTCTGTAGATGTATTCCGACAAGTCGCGGCTGTATTCTGCTGTGAATTTTCCGGGAAAAAGACTCGTGATTATGTCCTTTGCTGACTCTGTTACGGTCTGGAACTTCACGCGGGAATTATTTTCGTGTGCGTCATCAATCACATTCTGTACTGCGTTCCTTACGGCCTCAAGGTCTGATCTGTCGCCGTGAGGAAAAAGATAGATTCTCTCGTTCGGTGTGCAGAGTTTTGAGCGCAAAGTGTAGAGGAAGCCTTCATGTTCGCAAAACATATCACCGTACTTATTCTGAAGGCACCATGACGAAACAAAAGAATGCTGGCAAGATCCCTCGCCGTATTTGAACGTGTAGGAATCCGCCAGCTTCTTCATGCCTAATGTCAGCGGCTGAAATCTGAGCATTTGATGTTACTTCTTGATGTTCAGAATTTCATCGAAGCCCGTTACTTCAAAGATTTCGAGAATCTCCTGTCCTGCGTTCGTGATCGTCATTGTTCCCTGCTGGTTCATTGTCTTCTGAGCCTTGAGGAGTACGCGAAGCCCTGCTGATGAAACGTAAGCAAGGTCGGTCATGTCGATTGTGAGGTCTTTTACGCCTGCGAGTCCGCCTGTGATTTCTGACTCAAGCTGGGGAGCTGTGGTTGTGTCGAGTCTTCCGCTGATTTTGAGTGTGAGGGAGTCGCCTGATGAAGTTTTGTCGATTGTAAGTGCCATTGTGAAAATTCCTCCTAAAAAACAATTTAGTGCAAACGCTGTAAAAGTTACCATTTTTTTATCATCATGTCAAAAACTTGTAGCGTGTACAAAAAATTTCTCTTCAACCATAAAATTAAATCTGCCCTGCATGTTATAATCCGTGTACAAAAATTCACAACTTATGATAATAAAATTGTATAAGGCATGAAAAATGGGCAGAATATTTTTGAGTCATGCAACGGAAGAACACGAACTTGTAGTACATCTTGCGAATTACCTTGAGAAGAATAATTTTCGGGCTTGGTATGCTCCGCGCGATATTGTTGGAGGAATTGACTATGACCGTGAGATTATTGCGGCCATTAAGGATTGTCGTGCGTTTGTGCTTTTGCTGAGCAGAAATTCTGACGCAAGCGAGGACGTTAAGACCGAAGTTTATCATGCTGTGAAGTTCAAGAAGCAGGTAATATGCCTTGATGTTGATGATGTAGAGCCTGAGAATTTGTCATATCTTCTGGGTATGCGTCATCGTTTGAATTGGCTTGAACGGCGTGATGAAACTTTAGACAAGCTGATTCACGACATAAGGGTGATTCATGAGCCAGATTCTGAACCCCATACGCCTGAACCTGTAATCAAGACTCCAGCACCGAAGCCGAAGCCGGAGCCAGAACCGACAGGGAATATCAAAGGATTTGGGAATAATTACCGCTGGGCTGTGATTACTGTTGCGATTTTGTTACTAATAGGCATGATTTCAGTACTCGGTGATAGTAAGCCTAGCTCGGTAGAACCTGCAAAGGTAGAACCTGTGAAGATAGAACCTGTAAAACCTGTAGAAACAAAAAAGCCTGTGAATTATGATGTCGTTTCTCTTGCTAAGGACGGAAAACTTGAAGAGCTTCGGAAGGCAATCAACGCTGGTGCAGATGTCAACGCTAAGAACAATAAAGGTGCTACGGCTTTAATACAGGCGGCAATGTTAGGCCACACCGCAACAGCAGAATTACTCCTGAAAAACGGTGCAGATATTAACGCTAAGAACAAATACGGCTGTACGGCTTTAATGTATGCGGCATTTGATGGATACCCCGAAATTGCAGAAATTCTCATAACATACGGAGCAAACAAGAATTTACGCGATAAATACGG
>JAFSLR010000405.1 GCA_017448375.1 Synergistaceae bacterium
GAATATTCTACAACATGGGCGGGCTGATTTCCTCGTAACCAGTACACAAAGTTAATCGCTGTGATATACTCAAAAAATCAAATCACGGAAGGAGACAAAAATATGGACGACCGGGGGGAGCTGGTGAGCGTTATTGTGCCGGTGTACAAGGTTGAAGAGTACCTTCGGGAATGTATCGACAGCATAATCGGCCAGACGTATAAGAATCTTGAGATAATATTGGTTGATGACGGGTCGCCGGATAAGTGCGGGGAAATCTGCGAGGAGTATGCGAGGAATGACAGAAGGATTACGGTTTACCACAAGGAGAACGGCGGACTCTCTGACGCTAGGAATTATGGTATTGCGAGGGCGCACGGGGAGTATCTTACGTTTGTGGACAGCGATGATGTAATAAAAGCGAATTTTGTTGAAGAAACGCTGAGACTAATTCACAAGTATGATGCTGATATTGCTATGACGGGTACTCACATTTTCCGTGATTCACCGAACTGGAGCAAATATTCAGAAGCAAAAGATTATTGTCTTTCTCCTCATGACACTTTGCGTGAAGCTCTCTATCAGCGCAAATTTGATCATGGAGCATGGGCAAAACTTTACAGGCATGAAACATGGGGCAATACTGAATATCCCAAAGGATTTTATTATGAAGATGCTGTAACAACTTATAAGATTATTTTCAATAGCAGAAGAATCGCATTGACAGAAGAAGAATCATACGGTTATCGAACAAGACAGGGCAGTATAGTTAAATCTACCGTTGCACCACAAATGCTTAACGTAATACCAACGTCTAATGAATATTACAATGCTGTTGTAGAGAAATTCCCGGATCTTAAAGCTGCGGCCTCATCAAGAGCATTCAGCCTCAACAGAAGCGTATACCTCAATTTCCCGTTCTCAAGAAGAAAAGAACGTATGCTGGTCTGGGCGGAAATGAAGAAGTACAGACGCGCTATAATCTTTGACCCGCAAGCACGCAAACAAGAGAGAATTGCAGCACTGTTAAGCTATCTTGGGGCGGATTTGTTCCACATTCTGTTCTCATGGCTCTACAGAAAACAGCAGATGAGAGCATAAATATTTTTACTAAACTCAAAAACCCCGTGAAATACCGCGCTCACATATTGCATAATTCGTAAAAGCTGATAAAATGCAGAAAACTTTTCACAGGAGGTGTAAATAATGACCAAAGCAGAACTTATTGACGCAATCACCGCAAAGCTCGCAATTCGCAAGAAAGACGTAGCTCCCGTAGTAGATGAAGTGTTCGCACAGATTCAGGGCGCACTCGCTAAAGGCGACAAATGCACGTTTGTAGGATTCGGAGTTTTTGAGGTAAGAGAGAGAGCAGCAAGAGAGGGACGCAACCCTCAGGACCCCTCAAAGGTTGTCGTAATCCCCGCGAAGAAAGTACCCGTCTTCCGTCCGGGTAAAGACCTCAAAGACAGCGTTGTTGATGCACCCATCAGCAAATAAAAACGCATTAATCACCAAGACTTGAAGGCGGTTCCCTGTAGAGAGCCGCTTTTTTTGTGCAGATAAAATTCATTCAGGAAGGATTAAATCTTTCATGCTTAACTTCAGAAAATTAACATGGCAGGACAAAGACATTTACACGCGCTTCTACGAGGCTTCACCAGTGCATTACGCTGAGTATTCATTCTTCGGGCTTTGGGCATGGTCTCACGCTTACCCGATTGAGTTCGCAGAGTCAGACGGCAATATTATCTGGCTCAGGTCTGGAGGGCCTCTTCCGGGTTTCTTCGGGCCGTGCGGAAATTGGGACGCTGTTACGGATTGGGACAAAGTATTGTCGGAGTTTCAGCCCGGAGACGTGATATATGATGTTCCGGCAAAAGTGAAGGACATTCTCACGGGAAATTCACGGCTCAGATTCTCAGACGACAGAGACCAGCACGAATATATTTACTCCGTGAAAGACTTAACCGCCCTCAAAGGTAAAGCATTCGCACACAAGCGCAACAGGGTACGGGCATTCCTCACAGGCTACGAATGGGACTATTACCCCGTAACACCGAATGACTTTTCGCAGATTATGGACTTTCAGGAGAAATGGCGCGCTCACAGAATGCTCACTATGACACCCGATGAGGCCGAATCACTCGCTGATGAGGACAGAGCGATTCAGAATGCCTTAGACCGATGGGGGGATTTCAAGTTTTCGGGCGGTATGCTGAAAGTTGACGGGGAAATCGTAGCCTACACAATCGCAGAAGAGCTTGACCCTCAGAATATTGACATACGATTCGAGAAGGCTATACCCGAATACGCCGGAAGCTATCAGGCAATCAATAATATGTTCCTCAAGGAGCAGTGCCAGAAATATACTTGGGTAAACCGCGAAGAAGATATGGGCGAACCGGGACTCAGAGAAGCGAAAATGTCATACAATCCGGCCTTCATGCTTGAGAAATTCCAGATGGAAATTTTGTAGAAAGCAGGCGCAATCATGATATATCTTGTAATAGGTCTGTTCATCGCAGTGGCTGTAGGTGCATTCTTCCGCCAGCAGTCAAAACAGCCTTCCCCAGAAAACACAGCAGACTCTAAAACTTCACCCGAAGAATCTCAAGCACAGTCATCAAACCCCGAATCGCTTGACCTTCCCGATGTCGAAATAATGCAGGAAGATGAAAGCGACTCCGGCTTCGTCCTCTCGGCAAAACCCGTAACAGACCCCGAACTCGCTGCCGGTGCTACGTATTCATCACACGCCCCCGCAGGTGAAGACTC
>JAFSLR010000406.1 GCA_017448375.1 Synergistaceae bacterium
CCTTCTGAACATACATTGCTATACGCTCAATGCCGTATGTTATTTCCGCCGGAACATTCTCCATATCGAGACCGCCAAGCTGCTGGAAGTAAGTGAACTGTGTTATCTCCATTCCGTCAAGCCAGACTTCCCAGCCCAATCCCCATGCGCCTGTTGAAGGGTTCTCCCAGTCGTCCTCAACAAACCGTATATCGTGCTCATTGGGATTAATCCCAAGACTCGCAAGGCTCTCAATGTACAAATCCTGAATGTTCGCTGGAGCAGGCTTAATGATTACTTGATACTGGTAATAGTGCTGAAGCCTGTTGGGATTCTTCCCGTAACGGCCGTCCGAAGGTCTCCTTGAAGGCTCAACATATGCCACTCTCCAAGGCTCCGGGCCTATTACGCGGAGTGCAGTTGCGGGGTTCATTGTCCCTGCTCCTACCTCTATATCATACGGCTGCTGAACTACACAGCCCTGTCTTGACCAGAAATTTTCCAGCCTGAAATATATTTCCTGAAAGTTCAAGTCTTAAATTCTCCTCTCTACTTATTAGATGCAAGACTCGTATTACCCGCAAGATACGGTACTGGGTCAACTTTTGCGTTGTTAACCCGGACTTCAAAGTGAAGGTGATTCGCCGTTGAACGTCCTGTGTTGCCTACGTAGCCGATAATCTGACCCTGCATTACCCTTTGACCCTGAACAACCGCAATGCTTAGGCAGTGAGCGTAGAACGTCTGAACACCCCCGCCGTGATCCATGAGCACAAAATTTCCGTAACCCCTGAATCCCATTGTCGAGTTATTCCCCGTGCGTGAGACTACACCATTTCGGGCGGCTCTTATGGGAGTTCCTGCGGGCATGGGAATATCTATACCTTGATGCTTGTGATTCCCGCGCCATTTCCCGAAAGGCGATGAGACTTTGCCGTCAACAGGCCACAACATTTTACCCTTAAGATTTCCCATGTTGAGTATAAACGGGTCTCTTGCTTTCGGCGTAAGGTTGTAATGAGGCAAATAACGGGGATTAGTCCCGAACGAGTTATTGAGGTCTGAAAGGGACGGTCTCTTAGGCGCGGCACTTTTAGGGAGCTGCACGACTTCCACTCTGTCGCCCGAAATAACCAGCCTCATCGGGCCTTTTGAGGGGTCTCCGTTAGGCGAGAATATTATGATCGGATCCATGAGTCCGGGAACTTGGGGTTTTGCGGATTTCTTCCGGTTACTCGTGAGAATCTTATCGGGCTTCGCTGTGTTTGAGATTACTTTTGCGGGCGACTCGTTTTTCTTCGCTGTCTTAACGGGCTGAACAGTCGCGGGCTTCACGGGTTCGGGCTGAACGGCAGCGGGATTAACGGGTTCAGGCTGAACATTCGCGGTCTTTGCTGGTTCGGGCTGAATTTGCGGTGTGGGTTCTGTCTTTACGGGCTGAACTTCAGCGGGCTTTTCGGGTTCGGGCGGTAAATTCCTTGAGTCCGTCCTGACTTCCTCTCTGAGCATCGCTAAAATGTCCTCGTTCGATTTCTCTTCCTGATTCCCCGCAACATCAGAGGACGTTACAGTTTCATTTGCGACTGTCTGAGGCTCTGAAGGCTTCACGGGTTCGGGCGTAACGGGCTGAGGCTCTGCGATTTTCACGGGTTCGGGCTGAACGGCAACGGGTTCGGGTGTTACGGGCTGAGTCGGTGCCGGGTTAAGGTCAGGTATTCCCGCGATTTTCGGCATTGGTACTTCTTTGAGCTGAGAGCCTTTATTCGAGGCACGTTTGGCGGCGGCTGCACTCGTTACGGGCACTAGGGCTGTAGGCTGCCACGCTCCTCTGTGCTGCCATATCGCTAACATGTCGGCATGATTCGCAGGAAGAAATAACTTCTGCCCCGCTTTAATGTCTGAGCTTTCAACGCTGTTAGCCCACAATACATCAGCAACAGTAACATTATGAGACATACAATACTGCGTGAGTTCGGCAAGCCCCGAATTAATATCATCTGTAAATACTAATTCTTTCCATTTAGCGGCCTCCGAATTTCCCGCAATCATAACCGTAAAAACTGCACACAGCGCAAACTTCATAAACTTATTCAACTGTAATCATTCCCCCTGTCTTAAACTCTTTCTGTTACGATTCTGAATCCTGCCCCGCTGAGTTTCTGCCTGATGACATCAATCTGTGCGCTGTTCAGTGTCTCAAGCGCGATCTTCAGGAAGCAGGAATTTATTGCCATGTTCGTATCACCGTGATCATATGAGACGGCTACGACATTGGCACCGCATGACGCTACGATCTCGCTGACCTGCTGGAGCTGTCCGGGCTTGTCAACGAGTTCGATTGTGAGGTTGATGTTTCGACCCGTCATGATTAGGCCGCGCGTTATGACTCTGGATAAAATGTTCACGTCAATATTTCCGCCTGAGATTATGCAGACGGTTTTCTTTCCTTCAATGGGAAGTTTCCGGAACATTGCCGCCGCTACTGAAACCGCCCCTGCACCTTCAGCGATGAGTTTCTGACGCTCAATCAATGCGAGTATTGCCGCTGCTATTTCGTCCTCAGAGACGCAGACAATATCGTCAACGTAACGCGAAATTATGCCGTAAGTGTTTTCGCCGGGGTTTTTGACCGCTATACCGTCAGCAAAAGTTGAGACATTATCGAGCACTTTTCTTTCTTTTGCGCGGAATGAGTTGAACATGCTCGCCGCCCCTGATGCCTGAACGCCGTAAACTTTAACGTCAGGTTTGAGGGATTTGACGGCGAACGCGATTCCCGAAATCAATCCGCCTCCCCCAATCGGAGCTATGACGGCTTCAACGTCTTCGAGCTGGTCGAGAATCTCAAGACCTATAGTGGCCTGACCTGCGATAACGAAATCATCATCATACGGGTGAATGAATGTTGCTCCGGTTTCCTCAACGAGCTGTACCGCCCTGTCGTGTGCGTCATCGTAAGCACCTTTAACGAGTTCGACATTTGCGCCGAGTCTGCGAGTGCTTTCAACCTTCATGACTGGGGCTGAGTCGGGCATACAGATTGTTGCGGGGATTCCCTTTCGTGAGGCAGCCATAGCGACACCCTGAGCGTGATTTCCGGCTGAACATGCGACAATACCGCGTGATTTTTCGTCATCGCTCAGCTGTGAGATTTTGTAGTATGCGCCTCTGAGCTTGAAACTTCCTGTAACCTGTAAATTCTCGGTTTTCAAGTAGAGGTTATGTTCTTCGCTTAACAGGGGAGCGGCGATGAGATCAGTTTTTCGTGCGCATTCCCTGAGAATATAAGCTGCGTGATAAACCTTGTCTAACGTAAGCATTTGTTATCCTCTGCATTCATAATTAAATCACACCTCACAAAAATTTTTGGCATTAGTATACAGCAAAAACGCTTAATTTTAGCAGTGCATGAACAAAATACGGGGAAAAATTTTTTGAACTTTCAATGTAAAATATAGCAATCACATTTTCAGGAGCAAAAACACAGTGAGCAAAATATTTTTGAGTCACGCAACAGAAGAACACGATTTAGTTGTACATCTTGCGAATTACATTGAGAAGAATAATCTTGAAGCATGGTATGCCCCCCGAAACATCATGGGCGGAATTGATTACGACAGGGAAATTATTGCTGCGATAAAAGACTGCCGTGCGTTTGTGCTTATTCTCAGCCGTAACTCGGACGCAAGCGAGGACGTGAAGACGGAAGTATATCACGCGGTTAAGTTCAAGAAGGTCGTAATATGTCTTGATGTTGATGATGTTGAGCCGGAAAACTTGTCGTATCTTCTAGGTATGCGTCATCGTTTGAATTGGCTTGAACGAAGAGATGA
Source organism: Synergistaceae bacterium (assembly GCA_017448375.1). Lineage (GTDB taxonomy): Bacteria > Synergistota > Synergistia > Synergistales > Aminobacteriaceae > JAFUXM01. Next base: position 3,813 of record JAFSLR010000406.1, read on the forward strand.
GACTCTGGACAAGCTGGTACATGACATCAAGATGATTCCTGAATCTGATTCCTGCGAAACAACAGAGCCGAAATCCGAAACAGAAGCGGTAATCCCAAAGTTAAGGCAATCCAATATTCAACCCCGTGTGCCTGAAACAGAACGTGCGCCGAAAAAACAAAGTCTCAGAAAAATTTTAGTGAATGCTCTTGCCGTTATCATAACAGTTTTATGTGTGATGTTCTTCATTATCTTTGACCTTAACAGAATCGCAATAGGCAGTATTGTTATAGTGATTTTGCTTGCGGTGTTAGGTGCGCTGTTTGCTATTGACATTAAAACTTAGCCCGACGAGACCTAAGCAAGCTGATAATGTTTCGGGTAAAATATGGCCATCATATTTTCAGGGGGTAAAATTTCATGAAGGTACTTTTGATTAACGGCTCTCCGAATGAGAAGGGCTGTACATTCACCGCATTATCCGAAATCGCCTCAACGTTCGCAAAAAACGGAATCGACTCCGAGATATTCCACATCGGAAAGAAAGCTATTCAGGGCTGTATTGCTTGCGGCAAATGCTTTGAGCTTGGGCACTGCGTCTTCAATGACTCCGTGAACGACCTCGCCTCACGCCTTGACGAGTTCAGCGGGATAATTGTCGGCTCACCCGTATACTACGCGGGCCCGGCCGGGAGTCTCTGCGCATTTCTCGACAGATTATTTTTCTCGGCGGACGACTCGAAACTCGAAGGCAAACCAGCCGCTTGTGTCGTCTCATGCAGGAGGGGCGGAGCGTCAGCGGCTTTTGACCGTCTCAACAAATACTTCACGATCCGCAACATGATAGTTATCGGCTCTCAGTACTGGAATCAGGTTCACGGGAACACGCCCGATGAAGTGAGGAAGGACTCCGAAGGTCTCCAGACAATGCGGACACTTGGCGAGAATATGTCGTGGATTCTGAAATGCATTGAGGCCGGGAAAAACTCAGGCATTAATTATCCGGCTCACGAGGAAACACTCTACACAAACTTCATACGCTAAACAGAAATTTCCGCCCCTCTGAAATCACATCAGGGGGGATTTTTTTTGACCGTTAGTCTATAATCTCTCCGTATCATTTTTGCAAAAGGGATCTTATGATGAACAGAAAATATATTATTTATACCGGAATATTCATAGGCTTATGCGTTATTCCCTGCGTGGCTATATGGTTTTTTCTCGGAGAACTTTACACCCTCAGAGAAGAATACGACATGTTAAACTCAAACAATCAAAGCAGCTCAGGCATAATCGCAAATCTTGAGGCCAGAAACAACAGCTTATTACGAATAACAAGCCTCCGCATAAACTCTTCACAGACGACAACGGACGCTGTAGCTTTCTACTCAATGATACGGCCTTCGATTGAGAATAATAATATAAGCCTCCTCAACATGATTACTTCAGGTCAGGACAATGACGGAAGGAAAGATAATATTCTTCAGATGAAACTTGACGGGGATTATTACGCCATCACAAGAATGCTCGCTGAATGGAGAAATCTCCCTGTGCCCTCAAAAATTACACGACTCGACCTTAAACGCAATCATAATCTCCCCGAAGAACTCGTAGAAATTGATGTAACAGTTGAGGTAATGACGGAGGATTAATGAATGAATGAGAGAGAGACCGCACAGCACTTTTACGAAATGCTCACGGGAGTTTTTGATGATGAGCAGTCAAAAATTTTCAGGTATATATGTTTCGGCGTTCTTTTATTGGGAATGATATGGGCTGGGTGGTATTATTTCAGGGCGCACAGGCTCTCCGACACTAACACGCCTATTGACCCCGATATGTATGTTGACGTTCAGCCGCGAAGCGATAACGCACCCTTGAAACGCATTGTAGACCTTGCAGCAACGATAGACGCTATGAGGAGTTCGGGAAGCTCAATAGCCGCTGCACTTGACAGCCTCCACAACATGCCCTTCAACCTTAACCCTGAAGGAGGACTTGAGAGAACGCAGAATCCTAATGAGCCTTCAACGCTTAGTTCTACTCCCACGAACGTACCCCAGAGAGGCCCCGTAAACGTTAAAATGATAATGACGGTTGAGAACGGAGATAACATAGCAGTAATTGATGCAATAGGGGAGAAAGGGCTTATTGTGAGGAAGGGCGATGCTCTTTCGGGCGACAACGGAGTCGTAAGTGCCATAACCGACAGGGGAATAACAATACTCTTCAACGAAAGCGAAGATGAGATACCGTTACCCGAAATTCGGAAATACAATAAATTTTTCAAAACCGGAAGAAAATCCCGCTAATTATTCCCCTCATTAAAACAGTGTAGTATAATATGTTTTACTTATTCTAAAATCAGCAAAAGGTGAGCGAGGTTATACTGAATGTTACGGAAACTAATACTTTATTTTACGGTTGCAATTATCATACTTGCTTGCGATATAACGCCGTCTTCAGCTAAACCTGATACGGGGAAATACAAAGGTCCTCTCCTTAGAATGTGCAGGATTTACCAGCTTGGCGAGGATGAATTTATAGTGAGGCTTACGGGTCGTAATCTTCCTGCGCCTGAATGTTCGGCTGATGATGACGCTAGACTTTCAATAAAGCTGAATGGCTCTAAGGCTTATCACCCTGAGAAAATTAAAGCGTCTGTAATTTCGGCGTTTTCAGCAGTGCCATTGCTGTATGATTTTGACATTGTGAATGTTTCTGATGACAATTCATTTTCTGTTGAAATGGAAATCAAATCCAACGCCCCAATGAAGGTTAATTCGCTTCTACATAATGTTGACGGTATAACGATCCGTGTTAAGTCTGAGGCTAAGAACGATTCATCATTCGGGAATACTTTTGTTCC
>JAFSLR010000407.1 GCA_017448375.1 Synergistaceae bacterium
CCGCCCCCTGTCAGGCAGCCCGAAACCGTTCAGCCCCAGAGAAGGCAGAGCGAGTATATGCCGCCCGTAGGACAATACGCGCCTGATCCCGGGACGATCCCGGACAGGCCAATGCCGCCGGTCGGTCAGGGTAACCAGAATTAGCGAGGTGATTTTCATGATGAGGAAAATTTTTGCAGGCGTAATTCTCGCAGGGTTACTCATGGCCGGAGAATCATTTTCAGCAGAGAGATCTATACGGGTAAATCAGCCCGCTTATCACTCGATGAATTTCTATGTACATAAGCCCGGGAATTTGCCGCGAGATTTTTACGTTACTTTTGACGGCTATCTGGTCTATAAGGGTGCGAAAGGCGTTTGGTATTACGCGAGCGCGGAGAAATCCGGCCTCATTAAGACGGGATATGTTGTAGGCTCTGTTCTTCCCTCAGTCGTTAGGCTCAAGCCCTATAACGTGAGAATTTCGTCTGTTGCGCCAATTCTCGGAAGTAACCGCGTAATCGAGAATCCTTCAACAGCCCCTGAGCTTAACTCAAACAGAGTCGTTTACATGCCGCCCGATATGTACACGGAGATATATAACCCCGTTGTCCTTACACCGAATAATCCCGACTGGACTCAAAACTCTAACTTCATGGCCGTCGGAAAATGGCAGAAAAGCATAAACAAAATGGGAGTCCTTTACCGTCCTAAAATCCCGGTCGCGTGGAAAGGAGATTTTCCCGAAGCCGTTTACGCTTGGACGGGGCAAAATTGGAGGCAGATTACCGCAAAGGCTCCTCATTCAACTGCATTACAGATTCTGAGGCGCGGAATATATGACCTGACCGTTCACACAAACAAGCTCAACCGCCTTCAATGGACGGAAGATGACTCTCACGTTCTCGCACAGTATTCGGCCATGTGGGGATATGAATGGGTCGGCGAAATCATTTTAGGGAGGGAATTTTATTGATGTTGAAACGTGTAATTCTTGCTGTTTTTGCGCTGACTCTTCTGGCTTCAGAGTCTCATGCGAAACGTTATATCACTGAGCCTCTTTTAGTGCCTGAGTCGCCTTATACGGGAATGACATTCTATGTTTACAAGCCGTACAACATGCCGAAAAACTGGTACGTTACGCTTGACGGCTATCCAGTTCACAAGAATCATGACGGAATGTGGGTATATGGTACTGCTGAAGGGCCTAATCTTGTTCCGACAAATTATGTTGTAGGCTCAATCGTTCCCTCAATGGCCGGGATAACGAAATGGATTTCTGACGTACAAATATCAGAGTTGAGGAAATTCCCGAACGCCGAAATCTTAGAGGTAAGGCAGAAAAGATTTACCCGTTCGCAAATGGCCCAAGGGAAGAAGTATTCAACCTACATTCCAGCATGGACATACAATCCGCGATTTATGGCCGTAGGGAACTGGAAGCCGACTGTTGACCGTATGGCGGTGCTAAGTGATTTGGGAGTTCCGGCAGCGTGGATGGGGGTTAATCCCAAGCTGATATATTTGTGGACTGGCTCATTGTGGTATCAAGTTGATACGGGTGATTTGCGTTCGCCGAAAAAAGCAATCGCGAGGAATTACACTAAATTGCGGAGGCTGATACGTGAGTCGGGCTTTCAGTGGTACGCACAGGATACGCCTGTATTAGCACAGCAGTCAAAAGCGTGGGGATATTACTGGCTCGGAGAAATTAACTTCACGAAATAAGAAACACGAATTTATGACAGACTCCGTGAAAATTTTGCGGGGTCTTTTTTCTTGCACACTGAGATATAATTCGCAGTATCCATTAACATTAGGGAGGATTAATTATTTTGTGTGTACTTCTCGCATATGAAGCCCCTGCAGACAGCATGATAGTCAAACTCAGTACAGCCTTCAGCAATGATGACGTACTCGAAATTCATATACTCTTCCACGAATTAATCACGGACGCTTACGCCAACAATTACGCATCGGGAAATATCTGGCAGAATTACCTGACTCATTTCATACTAAGCAATGAAAATTTCTTCTCCCTTGCCTGTGAAAGAAGAGACTCCCCCCAAGGCTCATTGAAGGATATTGCGCTTCATGATTTTGAGGTGTTCAAGAGGCTCTTTTTGCTTGAAAATGAACATCTCCATTACATAGACAACTTCATCGGGGACGAGCGTCAAAATTCACCCGTCTGCGAAATAAGCAAAGCTATAGCCGAGTCTCATTCATCACAGAGAATCTATGACATAGTAACAAACTGGTACAAGCGTCATGGAGTGGGATATTTCTCGACACGAAAGGCATTCCGATATGACGGCGGGAATTTTATCGCACTCTCAAACGGTGATGTCGGCAGCGTAATGCTTGATGATCTTGTGGGCTATGAGGCTCAGAAATCGGAACTCCGCGCTAACACTGAGGCTTTCATTTCGGGGCGGCCAGCTAATAACGTTCTTCTTTACGGCGACGGCGGAACAGGGAAATCAACGAGTGTCAAAGCAATCCTGAATGAATATTTTTCTGAGGGTCTGAGAGTGATTGAGATATACAAGCATCAGTTCCGGGACATTCTGAAAATTTCTGAGAGGCTGAGACACAGAAACTACAAGTTCATACTGTTCATTGATGATTTGTCGTTTGAGGAGAACGAGAGCGAGTATAAATACCTCAAGGCCGTAATTGAGGGCGGAATTGAGACGAGGCCGGATAATATTCTCATCTACGCTACGTCTAACCGCCGTCATATTGTCCGCGAAATATGGAAAGACCGCGATGACATGGAACATAACGGGGATATTCACAGGTCTGATACGGTGGAGGAGAAGTTGTCGCTTGCCTCAAGGTTCGGGATTGCGATTAACTTTTCGAGTCCCATGCGGAAAACCTATCATGATATTGTGAGGACTCTCGCGGAAAAATCAGGGCTTTCGATTGATGAGGGAGAATTGATTTCGGGGGCTGACAGATGGGAGATTAGGCACGGAGGCATGACGGGTAGGGCTGCGAGGCAGTACGTAGATTATCTCTTGGGCAGGAAGTAAATGTTCAACATAGTATTCTACGAAAAGGAAAACGGAAGAAGTGAGCTATGGGACTTTATCGAGGCTCTGAGAATTTCATCTTCAACGAATAAGGACTCGCGCATACAGTACAGGCAGATAATCCTTCACATACAGATGCTTCAAGATAACGGTACAATGCTTCCTGAAGTTATCACAAAGCACCTTGATGAAGATATATGGGAACTCAGGCCGGGCAATAACAGAGTGCTTTACTTTTTCTGCCGTGAGAAGACATCCGAAAA
>JAFSLR010000408.1 GCA_017448375.1 Synergistaceae bacterium
CAACTACTGCGCTTTCAGCCTGAGTCTTTGCGGCGAAATCGATTCCCTTCTCGCACTCATAATACCCGAAAAGTTCATCGCCAACGTTCCATATCGTGTAGTTGCATATCCCAGCAGACTTCAATAACTCTTTCAGCTCCGGCCAAATGTTATCATGCCGCCTCCTGTATTCCGCAAGCATTCCCGGCTTAACGGTTGCCTTCCATGCGTAACGCTCCATAATGTTATCTCCTTCCTTTTGTGTAACGCCTCTTTGTTGTGTCCCATGCTCCCCAGATTAACACCCAGAATGAAACTACCATAATCACTCCCAGATACACCGACAACGCCCATGCAAGCGCGGATTGATTCGCGTCCCCTTTGCGCGTTAATGCCTTCTCGCTGTAAGTCATGGCCGCAAGAATGAATATCATCGCAACAATCACAACCCCAATCATCGAGTCCCCCAGAAAGAACACCGAGAACATTACGCCCTCAGCAAGCGAGTACGTGATGAGAGTCGAAATCAGCGTTGAGACTTTCATGTTCCAGATTCTTTTACGGATAATGAATGCTGTTACAGCCGTTATTGCTATGAGTATCAGCCATATTCCGAGAGCGTTCCCCCCGGCCATGTCCGCAAGAACATCAAAGCCCTTCAATGCCATAACGTAAGCAGTAAGAATCATAACGGCCAATGACAGACTCATATACGCGCAGAATTTCGGCAATACCTGAGAATTAATCTTCATGTGTAAATAATACACCGCGAATCTCTAACGGGCAATGTTTCAATGTCTCTTACAGAATGTTAATCCATCGCGTATGATGCCGCGTAACCGAGCTGTGTCGGGTTCCACAAGCAAGAACGTATATTCTCTGCAATGCCGGGCAGTTTCACGAGGGAAATATTGAAATATATGCATATTTCGCGTTGTCGCTGAAGGTGCTTATTCTTCCGAAAATGCCGCCACTGACAGAGGCTGGAACTTTTAACAGCAGTCCGAAACGCAGCTCATTGACAGAACCTTCATGTGTGCTAAAACGTCAAAAAATCGTAATATCATAGGAGAAGATGTCGGCTCTGACATGCTCGGATACTTCTTATCACCTGACTATGAGCAAACTGTAGGTGGTTTGCTTGAGGAACTGGGAGATAACAATCTGAAGGGTGAGCTGAAGAGTGCAATAGACAATATTCTCTACCTCACCCAAAGTGATGATTTATCAGCAATGAAAGCGGATATAAAATCGCATTTTGAAAAGGGAAATGTTATCGCGCTTTTGTACGCTGACAATGCAAGAATCAAGGCACTTCTGGATTTGCTCGGTGTCGTCGGCAGCTATAAATCCCCTGAAGATGCGAACTGTCCCAACGTTGAGATTTTTGGGGTTGTTCAAAGGAAAGTAAACGGTGTGCCTACTCCGTTCATCTACGCAGCACCGCATTTGAGCAATTTCCTGTCCCTCAATAACGATGACGGTGAAAACCACTGTATCGTTATCAGCGGTGATATTAACAGCAACGACGCTGTAAGCGGAGACAGAAAACCTGATGTAGTGCCGCCCGCTTTCACGTTCTCAGATTTCAACAAGTCCAGAGTTGCGGATTTCCTTAGATGGGTTACGAAGCTTTCAAGCGGACACAGGCTTCAAGCAGCAGACGATACGCAGGATTTGAAGAATCTCACGTCAGGCACAAACTACCAGTTCAATCTGCCCTACACAGGAGATTCTCACTGGGATTTTACTCCGAACCGCTCGAATCTTCTGAATTACACTGTGTACACTGCACACGCTTTCTCGGACGGAACTGATTATATTCTGGTCAAGCTCGACAGTACAACCAATCCGGCAAATCAGTTTGTAGACAAGACCAACAACAATGTTTGCGGGGACAACTGGTTAAATAATCACGTTTCGGGCTACACGCGGAAACTTAACTTTTATCACAGCGTTGACGATGTTGTGAATATCGATGATGTTACGATTATGGCTAGCAGTCCCGAGACTCTTAACCAGTCGCACACTGAGTCCAAAGGATTCACGCAGAGTTTCAGCGGCAGTATCGGCTTCAGCGGATCAAATCCTACGGGCAGTTTTACAGGCGGCGTAAGTTATTCGACGACCAACACGACAACGATACAGGATTATATCGTAAACAACTACTGCCAGCAGGACAGCTACAACAATGCAAAGTGGGAATATCAATTTAACTGGGCCAGTGACGGAGCCAACCACTGGGACTTTGACGGAGTACCATGTTTTTATTATGGTGTGAATGCGACTAACGCATCAAAAACTTCACATACCGCGCATATAGACTGGATTTACGCAGTGAAGTCGGTTTACTGGGATACTCACGAAGAACTCACGATAAACGCGAAATACACTTTCACGGACGGTTGTACTATGGGAATGCACGGTCATGATTATTTTGTTTGGATCGATCATGACAGAGAGTCAAAAGAGTATACCAAAGAGGAAAGTTACAGCTTCACGGTCAAGAGGCCGCCTCACGTTGCTGTAGACCGCGCAACAAATGTGGACTTCTCAAAGGAAGCGTCTCACGGCTCATTCAATCTCCTTTCCGATAAGGACTGGACAATCTCAGCGGATCAGGACTGGGTAACGAGCTTCAACTACACGAGCGGCAAGGGAACGGGTGCGACTGCTGTCGGGATAATGTATGACGTAGCAGAGAACACGACCGGCGCAATTCGTAACGCTGTTATCACGATTACGGCGAGCGACGGTGAAAAATGCCTCGTGAACATCAGCCAGTCAGGGAACTAAGGAATTTTTCCCGCAGTGAGTCTCGTGCTTGCTGCGGGATTTTTTGCTGCAATACTTGGGAGTTAGTCTTATCGTGATTAACATTAGTCTTCATGGGAGAAAAATTCATGGGAAAAAAGAAAACCCCGCGATTTTATTCACGGGGCAATGTGTCAATCTCTGTTAGAGAATGTTAATCCATGCGTCAACCGTTTCTTTGTTGAACGTGTTGAGCTTGTTAAGGAAGCTGATTGTTCCTCCGTCAGCAGCTTTC